>DAINRZ010000086.1:0-10206 GCA_036741575.1 Kapaibacterium sp. (SeqCode) | reverse complement strand
TATTTGTGAAAAACCTGAATCTTTAATCATTTTGTATAAGAAGTGTGCAACCACAAATACTAAAATTATTGCAATTAATGTAAGAGCAAACATAAAATTCGAAATTGCATATCCGGGTGTCAGGAATAGAGTAAGCGCCAGGAAAACAGGTTGCAACAGCAGGAATACCAGTGAAAGGCCTCCGTTTAATCCTTTTGCTTTTTTCTCATATTCTTCACTAATACCAGCCTCTTTATCCCATAAGAATACTTTAGTTATAAATGCAATACCTGTAAGAGCAAACGCGGCCGTCAGGAAATGTGCCAACCTTAGGAAAGTCCCTTCATTAAATATCAGGTTGAAAACATATATGCTTTCTGACCACCTGGAATGATCTACCGCCAGGGCAGTAGCCGCGGCAAACATTAGCATCGAAATAAATAGTGATACAATCGCCCATACAGCAGCCGTTGAATTAACTTTCTCACTAGTGTCTTTAAAGTCCACCATATCGTGATAATTTATATCCTCAGTATCCAGATCTTTAGATTTCAAACCGAATCCTAATATGTTTTTCAGGTTGAGAGAGAACTTATAGAGTTGTATTAGCCAGAGCGAAACAAGGAATAATATAAATGAAATCGTGAGGTACCAAGCTACTGGCACACCCGATTGGTAAAGCAACTGCTGGTACATAAATATTATTGCGAGGAACGGAAATATCCCCAATCCCCAGGGGAAAGCCGCATTGGATGTTATTATCCCGGCATAATCGCGGGCAAGCCTCGAATTAATTGAATATTCTGATTTTGTTGATTTCTTATTATAGATAAACGACATAAAAATACTGCCCAGCAGAATTCCTGCATAGGTAAGGAATATCATCTCTGCAAGCATGAGCAGGTAATTAAGCACCTGTAAATTACTGCCCGATATCGGAAGAACAAGTTTGTCGAATATTTCCATATCACTTAAACCTTTTATTTATATTAATTTATCTATTGTCAATACAGTCAGGAAAATAAGTACGAAAAAATTCAGTTCCATAAATGTTTTCCGTAATACCTTCCTGTCCAAAGCATCGCCCATTATTCGTGCCGATACATATACCAGCCTTAATCCGGCTAAAATAATAACTGCCAGTGCAATTATATCAGTCCCCTGAGAAAACAAAGGCACTATCAGGCTGACTGCAACCTGGCCTGTTATCCAGGAAAAAGTCACGCGCAGCAGCTGCGGTTGCGACAACATCTGAGTCAGCACCGGATAGCCGGCCTTCCTGTATTCGTCGTCGTAAACAAGCAGGAGTAGCCAGAAATGCGGTATCTGCCAGATAAAAAAGAAAATGCAGATGAAAATAATCTCCGGGTCGCCCAGGAAACCGCCGCCAGCCACCCAGCCAATTGCCGGTGGTATTGAACCTATCAAAGAACCTGGGATTACTGCAATCGATGTTACCCTTTTCAGGGGAGTATAAATAAAATTATACCATACAAACGCAAGTATTCCCAACAGTGCCGGAACTGTGCCGGAAAAAAAATATAGTACAGCAACACCAGCCAAACAGATAACTAAAGAAGCAACCAGTGCAGCGGCGGGCCTTATCCTGCCCGAAGGTATCGGCCTTTTACCAGCCCTTTCCATCAGGGCATCGTAATTCCTCTCCTGGTACTGGTTGAGAGCCGATGCGCCTGCCGCCAGTAAGAATACACCAATTACCGTAAGCAACGCTTCAATTGTTACAGCCCTGGCTGCCAGCAGGTAACCGAATACCGTCGATACTGCTACGACAATTGTTATCCTTACTTTTCCAAGCTCCAGTAATATCAAAGAAAAATCGCGCACCCTGCAAAAAATTGAACTCAATCTAATGCCTTGAGCGCTGCAACAATAATTTTTACGTCCTCATCCGAAAGGTTTTGTTTGGGCATCGAGCCTTTGGCATAGCCTTTCACCAAATCCAAATCAGGATTAATAATAGAATTTTTTAAATACTTTTCATTTACTTTAATCGTTATTTCTTTTCCGTTTCTTAGCACTGTCTGCCGGCCGGCAAAAAGCCCCTTGAAAGACGGGGCTTTAATTATCGAGCCGTCGAAGCTGTGGCACGAAATACAACCTCTTTTAATCAGAGAATTTTTATCGGGTACCTCGGGGGCCAGTGTGACCGGCTTTGCAGTATCAGGTTTTACCTCCGAGGAATCGGCTGGAATAGTGTTCCCGGCAGGCGCAGCCATAGTATCCCTTTTTTCCATGCCGGCTGTTAGCCATACCCTGAAATAGTCCCTGCTCACAACCCTGAGGGTTGTGTACATTGCTGAGTGCTGAAGGCCGCAGTATTCAGCACATGCAATATCATAAGTCCCAATTTCTTTAGGGGTTAATATCATAAAAGTAGTATCGTTTGCAATAACGTCTTCTTTGAGCCTGAAAGCCGGTATAAAAAGGCTGTGGTTTACATCGGTTGAATGCATCTCCAGCCTTGTCGTTTCATCGACGGGTATGTATAAAGTATCGGTGACTTTACCGTTAGGATATTTGAATTTCCACTGCCACATCTGTCCGGTGACTTCAACTATCAGGCCGGCGTCAGATTTCTCGCGCAATTCCCGGTAGCCCGAATAGCCGTAAAAAAACATAATAATTACTATAACAGTCGGTATTAATATCCATAATACTTCGAGCCCGACATGCCCTTCTATCTGTTTGGCCTTTGGGTGCCTTTTCCTGTGGTATTTAATTGAAAAAATTATCATTGCTGCAATTATACCAAGCAAAAGGAGGACTGAAATCCCAACGATAAACAGCATAACGCTGTCAACATTTTCGGCATAAGCGGTTGGGCCTGAAAACATAATTTTTTACCTCATCTATAAAATATATCAAATGATATCAATACAAACACAACGAGAAGAATAAGCCCTGCCAGGCCCAGAAAAACCTTGAACAGCGGATCCTCATATTTAATATGCATGAATATGCTGATTACAAGCGACGATTTAATGGAGGCTATAAGCATTGCACCAAATAAAATATAACCCCCAAGGTCTATTCCGGCAATCGATACCGTTAGGGCGGTAAGCGACATCAGGCCGAGCCATATCAGAATATAAATGCCGTAGCCGTGGGTGTGCTTATGTTCTTTTGCAGTCGTATCATCGTGCATAGCGTTTTCCTCAGTGAATTAAATAAAACAGTGGGAACAGGAATATCCATATTAAATCAACTAAGTGCCAGTACAAGCCAGAGTTTTCGAGCTTCACATAATTATCGGGCGTGATCTTATCCCTGATTATAAACGATAGAATAAACAGCAGGATAGTTACACCGACAATTATATGCAAGGCATGAAGGCCGGTCATGGCATAATACATACCAAAAAACACCTGCTCACCTTTAGGTTTGTCGAGTAATTCCTGTGCACCCGGGAATATTCCGTGCGAAATCTTTGCCGACCACTCAATTACTTTGTTAACCATAAATCCGAGTGCCATTACAATTGTGCTTAACATGAAAAAGATTGAGAGATTTTTCTTTGCTTTCTGCATGGCAACAATCGCCAGGGCCATTGTAAGGCTGCTGGTAAGCAATATTATCGTATTCAGGGTACCAATCCCAAGGTTCAATTCTTTGCCTGCCCAGTGGAAATCATCTCCGTATTGGTAACGGTAAGCCATATATAAAATAAATAAGCCGCCGAACAGAAGCACTTCGGTAAACAGGAATAGCCACATTCCCATCCTGGCGCCGTAATCATCCCTGTGCACATGAGTTGTGCCATGGTTATCCTGTTGGTGGTTGGTTATAATACTCATTTGTTTTCCCCAAAATGTTCAAAATCATATGGGCCGTGGTTTACAACAGGAGCTTTGTCGAAATTCAGAAGCGGCGGCGGCGAACTTGTCTGCCATTCAAGTGTTATGCCGCCCCAGGGATTTGCCTCGGCAGGCTTGCCCTTGCGCAATGATTTAACAAGGTTGTGGGCCATTAAAAGCAAGCCCGAAATAAGCACCCATGATCCGAATGTGGAAATATGATGCAATGCCGTATATTGAGTCAGGTAATCGAAGTACCTGCGTGGCATGCCGGCATATCCCAAAAGGAAAAACGGGAAATAAAGCATATTGAATCCGATGAAAATTACAATTATGGCCCAGATAGCCTGTTTCTCGTTATACATTTTGCCGAACATCTTTGGAAACCAGTAATGTAATGCTGCAAAGAAAATAATCCCTGTGCCGCCAAACATAACATAGTGGAAATGAGCTACGACAAAATAGGTGTCGTGCACATGAATATCGGTTGCCAGAGAGCCGAGCACCAAGCCTGTGAGTCCGCCAATACTGAATAGGATAATGAATGCAAACACATAAAGCAGTGGGGCTTTTAGCTCGATAGAGCCTTTGTAGAGCGACGCAACCCAGTTGAAAACCTTGACTCCCGACGGCACTGCCACAATAAAAGTGAGGAATGAGAAAAACCATCTCGATGTGTCGCTCATACCGCTTGTAAACATGTGGTGGCCCCAAACAAGATAGCCGATAAATGCTATGGCAAGGCTCGAAAAAGCAATAGCTTTGTAGCCAAAAATCGTTTTCTTGGTAAATGTCGGTATTATTTCCGATACAACTCCCATTGCAGGAAGTATCATAATATAAACAGCCGGATGCGAGTATATCCAGAATAAATGCTGGAACAGAATGGGATCGCCTCCCATTGCCGGATTGAAAAGGCCTATATCGAACATACGTTCGGCAATAACCATAAGTATTGTAACCCCTACGACGGGAGTAGCAATAATCTGTATCCATGCAGTTGAGTACAGTGCCCAGATAAACAATGGGAGCCTGAAAAAGGTCATACCGGGTGCTCTAAGCCTGTGAACCGTTGTAACAAAGTTAATACCCGTCAGGATAGATGAAAATCCCAGAATGAATGCGCCAAGCAACGGTAAAATAACCTCCGATTGTGTACGGATACTGTAAGGCACATAGAAAGTCCAGCCGGTGTCTATGGGGCCGCCGGCCAGAAAAAGGGAAACCAGGGCAAACAAACCGCCAAATGTGTAAAGCCACCATGAAAGCAGATTGAGCCTTGGAAAGGAAACATCTTCGGCGCCGATTTGTATTGGCAGGAAGAAATTGCCAAACACTGCAGGCAGCCCGGGAATAATAACTAGGAAAATCATTATAATCCCGTGCAGGGTAAACAATGCGTTATATGTTTGTGCATCGACGATTGTTGGGCCGTTCGAAAGCATTTCAAGCCTCATCAGGAACCCAATGGTGACACCTGCAGCAAAGAATATTGACATAGATATCAGGTACAAAATCCCGATTCTCTTGTGGTCTGTCGTAAACAGCCAACCGCGCAAACCGGTATATTTACCTTTATGTTGCAGGTAACTCAGAGTATCGCTCATACAGTAGGTTTCTCCTTACTTTTTTTTCGTCCTTTAATTAACAATACTACGAAGAATGTCCCGATAGCCAGGAAAATAACTGCACCGGCTACCTTGTTGATGTCGAAAACGTATTTTTTTCCTTCGGGATCGTAACTGAAGCACCAGGCAATTAATTTTGATATTGTAGGCCTTGCCTCGCCTTTGGCAGCTTCTTTCAGTGCCAGTTCCAAGTCGGCAGGCAGAAATTCTGTCCCATTCAGGTAACGTGTAATTTTGCCGTCGGGGGCAAGAATTATCAAAGCTCCTGTATGAATGAATTCACCCGATGAGTCCTTCATAAAGTAAAATCCTACGGCATCAGAAAGCTTTCTTATCGATATACTGTCTCCTGCCATCCATATCCAGGAATCAGCAGGCAAAGGTTTCTTCAAATTTTCGAGATAGTTTTTCTTCTTTCCTGCTGCCAATACATAGTCTTCTTTGTGGTTGAAACTTATGGTCAATCCCTGGAAATCCTTGCCAGGCTTAAGGTTCAGCTTGCTCATGGTTTCGCCCATCGAGCCCAGCAAAGGGCTGCATATACCGGGGCAGCGATAATATACCAATGAAAGTACAGTTGGTATTTTGATTATGTCTTTCAACAGGCGCTGCTTACCGTCCGAATCGGTAAAAGCCAAATCCATTGGAACATAAGAATTTAGCTTTTCTTCGATACCGACTTTCGGCTTTGTGCCCTGTTCTGCTTTTGCCGCCAAAGGCAAAGCAAAATATAAAATAATTGCAGTAATTATGTAACTATAGGTTTTCATCAAATACCATCAATTGTTTGTTTATACTAAAATATTTTTTCGCAATAACGAATTAAAAACAATTTAGTTTAATTTTAAGCTTGATGCAAATAAAAATAAATTCTCCCAGTCTTCTTTATTCAATCTTATTATACCTATTTTCATGCCGTTTTCCGGAAGCGAATTAATAACCGATTTTGCAAACAGTCCTGGATCCACTTTTACAGCAGCAAGTTTAGACAGGTATTTAGCACTTATATTTATATTATCTGAATAAGCTTCAAGAATAGCTTTGCCTTTTTCGGGATGATACTGTAAAATATTGTCTTTAGTTGCTGCTACTGCAATTGTATCGGGTAGAGTAACATCCCTCTGGGAATGCTCGTCAGCTAGTTTCTCCATCGCAAGTTTCAACGGGATGGTAGAAGCATCTATACGCCCTTCGCTTAGTTTATATTCTGTATTGAGGCTGTCGAGCTCTGACTGGGTTACATTTGGCATCTCATTGAAAAATGCCTTCTGTATATAATGAATTAGTGCGAATTTATCGAGTATGGGCAGGTATTCGTAGGCAACCATACCCGAACCGGGTATTCCCTTTTCCAGGGTTTTGTACATGTTAGGAAGCGATAGGCCGTTTTTCCAGCCGGTATTGTCTGCAAAATTCCGTGGCTTGGGATTCAGCGCCGAGCCTGCTGCACCGTCGCCCCTGCCCTGCTCGCCGTGGCACGAAGCACAATTGGCTTTGTATAATTCAGCACCTTTGGTTAATAACTGTTCTGTCGGCTCTTTAACGGTATTGATATCAACACCTTCTATTACCGAGCCCTTCTTCAACGGTATTTCTTCTTTGAAAGCTGTGCTGTCTATAATCATTGCTTTGGTAGAATTATCGGATAGGATATTAAAAGACCAGATATAATATAATCCTATAAGTATTATGACCGCTATAAAATAGGGATAAATAAGGCCAAACCATCTGATTGGCGTTTTAGCGACATCACGGAAATTTATTTCTTCCTGGTAATTTTTATCATCATTCATCTTCATTACCTGATTAATTTACAAGTGAAAATCCATACCCCGTTTCAGCTTGGGATCTGATACGGGAATAAAATTCTTATTCCTTGAGAACAGTGCAAATGCCAGCATCACCAAACCGACCGGCAGTATCGGCATTAGGAACTCTGTCCAGCTTAACGGCAGTTCGGAGTGTGAGTAAGTCGGCATGATAAGAAAATACAAATCATAATAATGCGCAAAAAGTATCCATACAGCAGCTATTTTAAGCCGTTTCGGGTCGCTTTTCGAGGGGCGTGAAAGAAGCAGGGCATAAGGTACTATAAAATGGATGAATACCAGCCCTATCGAAAACACTGCCCAACCGCCTTCCATCCTGTCGATAAACCAGAAGGTTTCTTCGGGCAGGTTTGCATACCAGATGAGCATAAACTGGCTAAATGCGATATATGCCCAGAAGTTGATAAATGCAAACATCAGCGCACCGAAATTATAATAATGGTCCCTGCCGAGCCCTTTTGGCAGAAGTCCGTTCTCGTTGGTATAAAGAGCAAGCAAAGTAAGCATAGCCAGTGCGGCCAGAACAGTACCTGCAAAATAATATACGCCGAATATTGTCGAGAACCAGTGTGGCTCGAGGCTCATCATCCAGTCCATAGCCATATATGTAAGCGTTATCGCCATGAAAGGCATAATAATGGCGCTGAAAGGGAGTATCTTTTTAGTCATTCCATAATCCCCGGTTTTATCTTGTTTCTGCGATTTTCCGGCAATGAAATAATAGAACAGCCACATAATAACAAAAGCGGCAACAGTTCTGATAATGAAAAAGTTTTCGTTCAGGTATGGTACTTTACCGCTTAGTAATTCATCGGAAGCTACGTCAGCTTTGTGAGTCCAGTGGAACAAATCGTGCATGTTCAGCAAAAGAGGTATGACCAGCAGAGGCGCTAAAAATAGCGATGCTGATAAAAACTCGCTAATCCTGCGGAATGGGGTACTCCATACTGCGCCTATCAGGTACTCGAGAGCAACAAGGAACAGCGAGCCGGCGCCTATACTGTATATGAACATAAACCCGATTGTATTATTGAATGCTGCCCTTTTGTAATCAATTAAATAAGCAAGCACATAAATTGCTATGCCGATAAGCGTTAATCCGCCAGCTATTGTTAAGAACCTTGCAGGAAGAGGTTTTTTAGTATAATTGATATTAATATTACTATCCATTATTTTAAATCTCCTTCCTTAGCGTTTAAAGCTCTTTGAATAGCCCTGATATAATTTACTACAGCCCACCTTTCGTTTACCTCCATTTGTGCCGCATAAGAAGGCATACTGTTTTGCCCGGAAGTAATAACCAGATATATCTGGCTGTCTTTCCAATTCCTTACTTTTTCCGAATGGAGGCTCGGAGGATTGGGGAACTGCCCGCGCAGCCTGCTGTCGCCTTTGGCATACATACCATGGCAGGGGCTGCAATAAATATCGTATTTCTTTTTGCCAAGTTCGAGAGATTCCTTTGTCACCGGCAGCGGATTTTCGAAATTCACCCATAGGGAATCTTCGGCTTTGCCAATCATATCGGGCATATGGCCGCGTGCCACAGTACCTTCAACAGGCGGCCTCATGCCGAATCCGTCACTAAAGAATACAGACTTGGACTGAACATTCTGCCTGTCCTGGTTCATCATAAAATTAAAAGGAGATGCATAAGCCAGTTTGTTCAATGCCAGATAGGTTGCCCCGGAGGTAATAAGCCCTATTACTACAAGAAATGTAATAAATCTCGGATCGAATACCCTCGGTTTATATGACACTTCATCATTGTCCCAATAGACTGTAGCCACCCGGAAGGCACCTGCATTCTTCAGAAATGCGGTAACTTTTTCCTCGTCGAAATTCTTATCCGTGGCTTCGATATATATTCCGAATTTATCTACACTTACTGCTTTCATGTATTCGGTATCGTGTATCGGGTGGCTGTTGTTCGGCAGTTTAAAGAAAAAGAAGATCATAATGGCAACGGTGCCAAGCGAACCGAGTAAAACCGATACCTCGAATGTAACAGGTATAAACGCAGGTAGTGCAAAAGTAGGCTTGCCGCCTATCAGCAAGGGATAATCCACCGACATTGTAAACCACATCATTAAAATGGCTATGGCTGCACCCGATAAACCTAATACTAATGTAAAGTACCCAAGTGTGGAAGGTTTCAGTTTCATTGCACTATCCATTCCATGAACCGGGTAGGGAGTGTTTACGTCATACTTCCGGTAACCGGCCTCAACCGTTTTCTCAACGGCATGGATTATTTCGTCGGGTGTATTGAACAAACCTGTAACAGAATATATCTTTTTATTTTCCATCGCAGTGACCTCCATTGTGGCGCGTAGGCTGCGAGCCTTTGAGAACAGCTTTTACCTCCGCTATTGATATTATCGGCAAGGCCTTAGTGAATAATATGACAAACGTAAAGAACAAACCGAAACTTCCCAGCAATATGCCGGCATCCACCAGCGTAGGCTTGTAGTAAGCCCAACTGGAGGGCAGGAAATCGCGCGACAAACTTGTTATCGTAATTACAAAACGCTCGAACCACATACCGACGTTGACCAAAACCGCTATCACGAACATTACGGGTAAAGAACGCCGCAGTTTCTTGAACCAGAAGAGCTGTGGGAATATTACGTTGCAAGACACCATAATCCAGTATGCCCAGGCATAATTGCCGAATGCTCTGTTTGCAAATACAAAGGATTCCATCTGGTTGCCGCTATACCAGGCAATAAAAAACTCCATAGCATAGGCATAGCCAACCATCATGCCGGTGGCCATCATAATTTTATTCATTTTCTCGAGCGTGTCCAGAGTAATTATATGCTCTTAATTAAATAACTGCCTGACAATGATAAGCACATTCTGCACCATTGCAAATCCCGAAAAAACCGCACCGGCAACAAAGTATGGCGGGAAGATTGTGGTATGCCATCCGGGGACAATCGAAACGGCAAA
>DAINRZ010000085.1:7869-10208 GCA_036741575.1 Kapaibacterium sp. (SeqCode) | reverse complement strand
AGTCTTCCAGCTAATATTTGTAATTTTCAACAGGTAGATCAAATAGTAATCTATCAATTACTTGTATCTATCTTCCAAAGAGACAACCATCAAAGTTTAAGATCGTGTTTCTTTGCTTTTGCTGAGTTTTAATTTAATTGGAAAGTATCATGTAATCATGATTCCAAAATCATAAAATAAACTAAATTTTTGTATTCCATTTTGTAATCAATTCTATCGCTATGCACTAAAACAACTACTGATTCTACAATCTGAAACGTAATTTTAAAATTCTGTATTTGATAATGGGATTAAAAGTACTTTTGCATTCTTATAAATGTTTCTATTCCAGCCATGATTTGTAGTATTCGGGATCCATTGTCTCCCTTACGTTTTGCGTAACTTGTATCGGCTTGAAAGTATCTATCATTAGTGCATACTCGTAAGTATCTTTTTTACCTATAGATTCTTCGGTTTTGCCTGGCTGCGGCCCATGGGGAATCCCAAGGGGGTGCAGAGTAACGGAGCCTTCCTTTATCCCCTTGCGCGACATAAAGTTACCCTCGACGTAATACAGCACTTCGGCGCTGTCTCTGTTAGTGTGGAAGTACGGCGCAGGGATTGATTCCGGGTGGAAGTCGAACAGGCGGGGGCAAAAGTTGCATACCACAAACTGCTGAGTGGTAAATGCCAGGTGAACAGGCGGCGGCAGGTGAATCTGCCCTACCTTTGGCGCAAACTCTTTGATATTAAAGGCATAAGGATAAAGGTAACCGTCCCAGCCAACAACATCGAAGGGGTGATGGGTATATATATATTCGAAAACCCTGCTGCCTGCCTTAATCCGGACGGGGAAATCACCAACGGCATCGGCCGGTTCGAGGTACTCGGGCAGCTTGATATCCCGCTCGCAGTAAGGGGCATCCTCGAGCAACTGGCCGTAGTCGTTGCGGAAAACCCTTGGTATTTCGTAAGGCGTATCCGATTCTACAACAACAATTTTGCTGTTTTCGAAGCTGTCAAAATTCATTTGGTAAGTGGTGCCCATAGGGACGATTATCTGGTCGCCGGGAATAAACCTAAGCCTGCCATACTCGCTGAGCAGCTCGCCGCTGCCGAAGTGCACGAAAATATATTCGTGGGCATATGCATTCCTGAAAAAGTAATCGGCGTTTTCGGTTACATGGGCTGTGGCGAAAGTAAAATTCTCATTGTGCATGAATACATTGCGGGCAGAAAAGAAGTCTCCCCTGCTCTGTTTACCGTCGGTAAAGAAGTGGTAATACAGAAGGGGTGCCTCGTCCCAGTTTTGGAGGTTTATCGGAGTAAGTTCGCGCCAGGCTTTCATTTGCGTAGGCATGTGAATGTGGTATTTATTGGAATAGACACCCGAAAAACCGAGTGCACTTACGAGTTCCTCCCTATAGAGCGACTTTCCGTCGTCTTTGTAGAGAGTGGTATGCCTTTTGGGCGGTATTTTGCCGAGTCTATGATAGAATGCCATAATTATTTCCTTTTCTATTACTTAATTAAATTTCCCCGTCTTTCCTGGTCGCGCTCGATTGCTTCGAACAGAGCCTGGAAATTGCCCTGGCCAAAGCCCTGGGCGCCGTTGCGGCGCTGTATTATCTCGTAGAAGAACGTAGGCCTGTCGCCTATAGGTTTTGTGAATATCTGCAACAGATAGCCAGTACCCTCCACGTCGATGAGGATTCCAAGTTTCTGAAGTTCGTCGAGGTTTTCCGTCAGGCCGAAATCCCTTTTAGCCAAATCTTCATAGTAAGTCGGCGGCGGGTCGTCGAGGAATTCCACGCCGTTTTCTTTCATTGCGTAAATTGTATCGATAATATTATCTGTGGTGATGGCAATGTGCTGAATGCCTGTGCCGTGGTATTGGTCTGTGTATTCTTCTATCTGCGATTTGAACATACCCTCGAAAGGCTCGTTGATAGGGTTCCTGATAACCGTATCCTTCGACCTCACTACCTTGGACATCAGAGCAGAGTATTTTGTGGATATATCGCCGGGCCCAAAGTAGATGAATGTCTCGAAATCGAGCGCCCGGTTGAAGTATTCAGCCCATTTATCCATTTCGTTGGTATAAACGTTCCCGACAATATGGTCAATTCCGATAAGTTTGGTTTCTTCCCTGTTTAATTTGTAGTGCTGCACTGGTTCGCCGAACCCGGGCTTGAACAGCCCGCTATAGTTATCGTAGTTAACGAAGCATATTTCAGCATCGTCGTAAATCCTGATTGCAGCTTCTTCGACAGTCCCGTATTTATCCTCAGTAATCCGAGGCGCTAATACAGGTGCAGCACCGTTTCTCAGGGTATATTCATAAATGCTTTTTACATTGT
>DAINRZ010000085.1:1434-7859 GCA_036741575.1 Kapaibacterium sp. (SeqCode) | reverse complement strand
CACTTCCATAGACCATCGTTTAAAACCGTCGCCGTGCTGCGATACAAAGGATTGGACATCCCAGGTGCCGGGTTGCAATGGCGATGTAATAAGCAGTTTCATGCCGGCTTTGCTTTTAAGCAGGTAAGACATTCTGTCTTTAACTCCGGTTTCGGGGCCGCGGTAAGCCACAATGTCGAGCCCCATTGCCTTTGCGTGCCAGAAAGCAGCCATTTTAGCAGAGCCGACGAAATACTCGGCATAGTCGTAGCCTCTGATACCAAGAGAATTTGAAGGAGTGATGCCGTTATTAGTCAGCCTGATGTTTTTCACTTCGGTAGCCATTATTTACCTTCCATTGATATTTATTAAATTAATTTTTTATTCAAACAAAGTTTAGTTTTTAGCTTAACTAAAATAATAAAAATTTGTAAGAATATATAACGAAAATTAGGAGTTACTATTTGTAATCCCGATTCTATTTTTTATTTGGAAAGAGTTGGTTTTAGATGATTCTATATAATGATAAATCAAATAGTTATCCCCATTGTTTAATAAAGAATCTAAACTATTGCCGTAAACTTTTATTATTAAATAAAATAGAATTATTAAATTATTACTGTATTAATTAAGGATTATGTCAGGCGCTTCAATCATCGAAATTTCATATTTTTGTAGTCGATTATTTTGTACTAATTGAAAAACAATGGGTTATCTCGAGGTAATATTTATTGCATTTGCCCTGGCAATCGATGCATTTGCGGTTTCTTTTGCTGCAGGTTCGTATTTCGGCAAAGCAAACGGCCGCCAGAAATTCAGGTTATCGTTCCACTTTGGGCTTTTCCAGTTCCTGATGCCGATAGCCGGCTGGTTTGCCGGCAGCGAAATTGTAACGGTAATAGAAGATTACGACCACTGGATTGCCTTTGCCATACTAATGGTTATAGGCTTAAAAATGATAAAGGATTCTTTTGACGGCGAAGAAGGCAAGGTAAGCAAAGATATTTCGAAAGGATTCAGCCTTATTAACTTATCTGTAGCGACAAGTATAGATGCTCTGGCAGTCGGCTTTGGCATTGGGATACTAAACGGCGATATCTTTATTCCCAGCATCGTTATCGGTATTGTTGCGGCATCTATGTCGCTGCTCGGCATTAAGCTCGGCGAGCGCATTTCGCTGAAATTCGGCAGCAGGGTTGCTGCTTTCGGAGGAGTTATTTTAGTACTTATAGGTTTAAATATTGTGTTCGAGCACCTTGAACTCTATAACAGGTGGTTTTAATGGGCCTGGAAATTGATTTTAACAAATACCCCCTGCCTAAGAGGCTTAGGCACCACACATCGCCAAACCTTTATTTCAGGCTGGATGAGCTTAAGGAACCGGCAGGTTACTATCCCCCGGTAATTGACTCAATAGACTGGATTGAAGTTTTTGCCGACGCAAAGCCACCGCGCAATCTCGATATTGGCTGCGGCAAAGGCATATTCCTGTTGAATTATGCATACGAAAATCCTGGATCAAATATCCTCGGTATCGAAATAAGGCGACCGGCCGTAAACTGGATTAACCATGTTGCCGCAGGCGAAAATATCACCAACTGTGCTGCTTTATGGTATAGCGTAGTCAATGGGCTTAGTTTTATTCCGGATTGCTCAGTCGATAACATCTTCTACCTGTTCCCCGACCCCTGGCCTAAGCAAAAGCATGTAAAACGCAGGGCTTTCAGCGAAGAATTCCTGGGCGAAGTTAAACGAATTCTTATCGGCAGCGGCCGCCTTTGGCTGGCAACAGATGTGCCCGAGGTGCACCAATACCATTTAAAAATCCTGTCGAAGGATACTGAAATTTATTTTCACGAGGCCAAATTAGATGAATGGAACCTGCCTGTTAACAACAAAGAGCGGTTTTGCATCGAAGTTGGGTTGCCTGTTTACAGAATAATAGCAGGCAAAAAGGGATGATGAATTTTTTAAAGCGGATTCTTAATCCATTCAAAGTAAGTGATAATATTGTAAAAGAGATAGATGAATTGAAAAGCAAGGCTGAATTCCTTTTCGTTGGCTTGGGCAATCCGGGCAGCCGCTATGCGGGCAACAGGCATAATATCGGCTGGATGGTTATCAGCAGGCTGATTATGAATTGCAGGAAAGAGCCTGCGCCATATTCTCCCGATTACCTGTTAGCCCCTTTGCGGATAGAAGGTAAGGCGGTATTGGCTGCCATGCCGACGACATTTATGAACAGGTCGGGGCGTGCCGTTTCCTCGATAGCAAAAGCTTTCTCCATTCCAAACGACAGGATTGTCGCAGTACTCGACGAGTATAATTTCCCGGTGGGCAGGCTCCACCTGAAACTCGGCGGCAGCGACGGCGGCCACAATGGAATCAGTTCGATAACCGAGCATTTGGGAAATGATAATTTCTACCGGCTAAGGTGCGGTATAGACAGGAATTTCGGGCAGGGGTGCATGGCAGATTATGTTTTATCCGACTTCGAACAAGATGAATTGAATGCAAGGAATATGATGATTGAAAATGCAGTAATTGCACTTCGGCATATTGTAAGGGTGGGAACGCAAAGAGCAATGTCGGATATTAATTCCGGTAAAATATTTAATCCCACATAGTGGGTTTAATTCCCCGCCACTTGTGGCAGTTTGCAATATTTCCTGATTTGATACCCCGTAGCTTGCGGCAGAGCAGTTCGTTAATAAATAATTATAAATGTTTTATATTCACAGAATATTTTGATTTTTTTTATAAAATTTTTAAATTATCCCGTTTCGGAGGAGGCAGAACTAATTGAAAAAGATACTTAGTTACTTTGCAGCAAACAGGATAGTTTCGGTATTGATTCTTGTATCAGCGTTGGCACTGATGATTTATCCGAGATTCAACAGGAACGATATTCCATTGGTGCAGGCTTTTTCGGGACTTGGCAAAGGGGAGTTTTCGATAGATCAAAAGAATTATATGCTGTTTGCCGAGTATTTTAGGGGCAATGCCCAGCTTAGCGAAGTTGCTGTTCCTTATTCATACAGGCCGCTGGCGCCCTTCCTGGTGGCAGCGTTCCCGTTTCCCACCGGATTATCATTCACTATCTTCAATATAATAGTATTAATAATTTCCTCTGTTATTGTATTCTTAGTGCTCAGGAAGCTCCTGTTTGCTTTCGGGTATGCAGTTACAGGCAGCCTTTTGTTTATCGTCGCTTTTCCGCTGCTTTATTACAGCTGTATGGGCAATATCGACCCTATGTCGATAATGTTTATTGCTGCGATTGTTTTATGCCGGTTGTACAAAAAGGATTTCCTGCTGCCGCTATTGTTCTTTTTTGCAGCCCTTGCCAAAGAAACGACAATTATTGCTTTCGGATATTTAGCAATGTATGCGCTGACAGAGCGTGAAAACCGCAGGACTTATCTATTTTACTTAGCGCTTTCGTTTGTTACTTATATTGCTGCAGTTTATTATGCCAGAGTGACATTTGGCACATCTTCGGGTTACTCCTGGCTGCCGGCAATAAAGACGATAATGGAGAATTTACCCAGGCCAAAGACATATTTAAGTTTCATCATCTCCTTTGGTTTCCCGGGTGTATTAACATTATTCTACCTTTTCAGGAATTATAAAAATGACCTTTGGGAACACAAGAAGCCGCTGTTAATGGGATTTTTGGGCGCGATGGCTTTATGGGGTTATTCTTTCATTGCTGCATACTCCGACGGCAGGTTTGTATGGGCTGCATATCCGTTTATGGTTCCTCTGGCAGTAAGGTATTTATTCCTAAGGTATGGTAATAAACCATAACACAATATTAGCAGCAAATTCGCCGGTGATTTCGTTTGATATTTGTAGATGTAAATCTCTTTCCCGCTCCCGAAATCAAGCCTTTGTTCATTGAATCGAAGGTTTGATATTGAGGGTGGTTGTAATATCAGTCCGTACAAATTATTTTATTAATTGTTATGGCTGAACCGCAGTAATAACGCAGGAAGTACGTGCCAGCCGGTAATGTAGAAATATCTATTGTTGTGATTCCTGACTGTAATTCCTTTAATGTGGACATTATAAAGTAATCATAATCAGGCATAAATTCCATATCCCTGATATTGCCTGTTTCATTAATCTTGTTCCAGCCAAATGTAAGCTCTCCCGCGTGCAGGCACGATGAAAAAATGATTGTATTAATCTTTACAAGTGTGAGATTCATTTTCTTTGCCATTTTCTAAACTCCTAAAATTTGTTAGTAGATAGTTAGTTAATTTTTCTATTAGTTGAGATGTAATTTCTAATTACTAAAACTAATTATTTTTCCGTTAAATTCATAAAGTATAACAGACACATAAAAAGGGAAAAGGTTTCGGTGAAAAAATTATAAGGGCAGCAACTTTGCTGAAGGATTAAATCCTAAAAAATTCATACCGGTAATAATCCAGTAGCGAAGCATGCTCTCTGCTTGTGTGGCGTTTGGCACTATTGCTTTCGTATCAGCCCGCCTAATAAATAATTACTTCCTCACTTTGGAAAGCCATTTGCATTCCCGGCAGCAAATAAGCCGGTCAATATATTCGCCGGTCAGCAGGTAGTGCATAAGTGCTTTTTCCGAAAAGGCTGCCTGGGCGTCCTTTTTGGGCGTCAGTTCGCCTCGTTTTACCAAGGCTCTTTGGTAATTGCAGTTTATATCGAGTCCGAAAGAATCGTTTTCGTTCCTTATGGCAATTCTCCAGTAGAATTCATCGGGGCCGGCCATAGTATTAATCGAATCGGGAGCAACCTTTTGCATTCTCATTTTGAGGGTTCCGTCCAGAAAAGCAGCAATCTTGTTTGTCAGTACAAGCAAAGTTGATTTGTGGAATTTCGTTTTCATGTTTACCCCAACAACCCGTACGGCATAAGCAGATTCGGCGGAGGTATAAGAATCGCTGCAGCCGTTAATTATTAATGCAATAATTAATATTAAAGTAAAATCCTTCAACCGGCTCCATAATTTAAAAAATAGCACTTTGGCCTTATATTCCCAAATCTTTGATAAAGTCGTCGTAATGCAGGCTTCTGCCGAGGTTCCTGATGGCTGAATAATACTTTGCTGCTTTGTGCGGGTCCTTTTCTTTTATTGTCGAGGCAATATTAGCCATTGTAAGCAGCCTTAGCTCCAAAGGCAGCATTATAGCCTTTCGGGCTGCAAGTCGCAGCAGTTCTTCTGCGTCGTCGCCTTTGCCTTTGTAATTAAGCACCAGCGCCTGGGAATTATACACGAAACATTCGGCAATGGGATCGTTTTCATTTTTAATAAGGTTTTCGCCCATATCGAACAGTCTTTCGGCCAATGGCGAATCCCCCAATTCCAGGCAAGATTTTACTGCCAGGCTTATCAGGATAGCCTTCTCGAAAGACCTTAGCCTCGACTCGTACTGCTTCAGGTAATCCATCGAGGTATCTGCTGCCAGCTGGTATTTCTCCTGGTGAAAAGCATCGACGATAGCCCGCCGGATTGAAATGAAATCCCTTTCGGAATCGGCGCCGTTATTGGCGCCAGGCAAAGCCATCCCGTTCTGATTTTCAGAATCATCAGGCAGATTAATTCCATCGTTAACGGGCGCATTGTGCATGATATTACGGAAAATTTCGGCTTCGGGGCTTGCTTCAGTTCCCATTGCCGCCACGGCGCCATATTCTTCAATCTTCCTGAAATTATCGTAAGCTGTTTCCATTATTTCCCTGCTGCCGTATTCCTGGGCTGTCCTGGCAGCAACCATCAGCATAGATTTTGCCGTTTCTTCGTCGCCCGACTCCGAGCTGTGGGCAGCCAGGAAAGGGGCAATCTCCTGCCTGACGGCATCGCTTTCGGCTTCGTCGTATTTCTTTTTCAGCAGGCTTGCAATATGGCCGTGAAGCGCCACATGCTCCTCGTATTCGAGTGACGATTCGAAAAAACTATGGTAGAATGACTGTGTAAATTCATAAATCGTTGACTTTACGCCATATTTGTATTGTGCCCCAAGGCTTTTAATAATGCCGGTCTTATTTTGAATGCTTCGTAGTTTTTTTATGGCTGTAAGTATATCGGTATTCAGCAATTCAGAAACAATTAGCGCAGTGAACCTCCTGCCTTCGGCGCTGCAGATAGAAAGTACGTTCTTTTCTTCGTCCGTCAGCTTAGTCAGCAATTCCGAAAATGCAGCCTGAACCGAAACGGGAAAATAGTCGATATTATCGAAATTTTCGTCGAGGGAACCATCTTCCCTGAAAGGAGATTTCTGCCTGAAATAATTAAGGTATTCCGAAATAATACCGGGAATACCGTACGACCTGTCGAACAGCCAGTCTTCAAAGCGTCTCTCCTGTTTGTACCGTGGCAGCATAAACCTGCATAGTTCAGTCAGCTGGTTTCTATTGAACGGCAAAAGCTCGATTTCAACCACATCCTCGTTTTTGCTCATCTG
>DAINRZ010000085.1:0-1424 GCA_036741575.1 Kapaibacterium sp. (SeqCode) | reverse complement strand
AACGAAGCAAGCGGCGAGCCTTTCCTCTCGATATCCGACCTGCGGAATGCCAGAGCAATAACAACCGGTATTTTAATCAGGTTTTCGGCGATAAGGTTCAGCAATTCAGTCGTTTGGGCATCGGACCACTGCATATCGTCGATTAGCAAAACCAAGGGCGCTTTATCGGCAAAAGAGCACAGTGTGTCGTAATAGTCGGCTGCTCCGGCGCTCACCTTTTTTGCCGCAACGGATGATTTGTCCCGCCGGTAATCGCGCCAGTCGCGGCCCAGTTCTTTTATCATATAGAACAAATCGCCGGCTATCGGAATACCCGAAAGAACTGTAAGACCTGCCTTGAAAGCAAACTTTTTCTTAGCGGTGGCATCATCCACCGAGAGGAGATTCTCGAATGCTTTGGTAAAAGGCATAAGCGGCTGGATGTTCGATACGTCGAACCTGCCGATTGGCGCCTGTGTTCTCACGTAAGTGTGCATCAGGCTGTAATCCCTTGAAGAACACAGGGTTTCGAAAGTATTCAGCAGTGTAGTTTTGCCGAATCCTGCCTCGCCGGTAATACAAATGATAGTACCCCTGCCCGACTGCAGGTAGTTAATTCTTTCCCTGAACAGGGCTTGTTCTTTCGAAAAAAATATGTCGCCGGTATTATCTTTAGCCATAATGCAAGGTAATATTTATTTTAGTTTTCGCCAAGCAATAAATACGCTTTTATAAAATCGTCAAGGTCGCCGTCCATAACAGCATTTATATCGGTTCTTTTCAATTCCGACCGGTGGTCGTTTACCATAGTATATGGCTGGAATACATAAGAGCGTATCTGGCTGCCCCATTCGATTTTCTTTTTAGTGCCCTCGATTGCCGCCTTGGCAGCTTCTTCTTCTTCCATTTTCTTTTGGTATAACCTCGATTTCAGCATTTTCATTGCTCTTTCGCGGTTTTGGAACTGCGAGCGCTCCTGCTGGCACGATACAATAATGCCCGAAGGAATATGCCTAAGCCTGACAGCGGTTTCCACTTTGTTGACGTTTTGGCCTCCCTTGCCTCCCGACCTAAAGGTTTCCAGCACGACATCGGCAGGATTAACTTCGATTTCCACATCGTCGTCCACTTCGGGATAAACAAATACCGAAGCAAATGATGTATGACGCCTGGCATTGGAGTCGAACGGCGATATACGGACCAGCCTGTGTACACCGTTTTCGGCTTTCAGGTACCCGTAAGCATATTTGCCCACAACTTCTATTGTTGCCGATTTAATACCGGCGCCGTCGCCTTCCAGTTCGTCCACCATATAAACTTTATAGTTCTTTCGCTCTCCCCATCTGGAATACATGCGCAGCAGCATTTCGGCCCAGTCCTGGGCTTCGGTGCCTCCTGCGCCCGAATGAATGGTCAGCAGGGCTGTCCTGTGGTCGTCCCTGCCC
>DAINRZ010000084.1:6955-10210 GCA_036741575.1 Kapaibacterium sp. (SeqCode) | reverse complement strand
CGAGCAGAAACCGGAACCCAAGCCGGATACTGCCCCAAAGGTAATTGCAGCCGAAGAAATTCACAGGCCGGTTAAACCAAGGTGGGAAACAACTGATTTGCCTGAAGAAAAAGAATATATAATTCCGCCCAAAAAAGAAAAGCCGCCGGTTAAACAAATTACAAAAACTACAAAACAGGTATCGACTTTTAAACAATCTCCATCATCGGCAAAGGAGCAGATTTATACTGTCGAATTGTATTCTACACCATCGGCTGACGACGCTAAAATGTGGGCACAAAAATTAAAAAGCAGAAATTTAGATAATATTAATATAACGCAGCATAAAATTAGGGACAAAGTTATTTATAAAATCAGGTTTGGAAAATATTCAAATAAAGAAGAAGCAAAAACTGAAGCCCTTAAGCTGGGCTACCCCCAAACCTGGATTGACAGAGTGAAATAGAGAGATTAGAGGAGGAAGGTTATGTATGAGCCATACAGGGGCGGTGAAGTCCGAATGACCCTGGAATTTACATGGGACCCCGACACAGCAAAAGGTTTTGCCGTGGCGATGTTAGTCGTTTTAATCCTGATGATTTCCCTGGCTTGGATAGATGCGCCCGAATGGAAACCGCCCATTATAGATAAATTAGAGAATTCTATCCCAATTGATTTAATGAATATTGAGACTCTGAGCTTCGGCGAGGGCGACGGCACAGGCGGCAGCAAGGGCAACCTTTCCCGCGAGGGTGCTATGCACAGGGGAGCTGTGCCCGCCGATCAGCTTGAAAATGCCCATATTAAAGCCCCAAGCGGCAGCGAAGAAAAAACTATTGCAGATAATACTGAACTTTCTCAAAATATGAAGCCAGCCGATAACCTTTCGTCGGGAGATAAAAGCGACGGCAGTACGGGCACTTCTAACCAAAATACAGGCAGCCCTGAGGGCTCAGATAACGGCACTGGACTTGGCGAAGCAGGCGACGGCCCAGGCGCCGGCACTGGACTTGGCAAAATTAGCTGGGGCGGCGGCGGCAACAGGGTAGTGGTTTCCAAACCTGCAAGGCCCAAGTATCCCGCTAATGTAGAAATAAAAGAAGCTGTTGTTACTGTGAAATTCCATGTCGATCCCTCGGGCACGGTTATAAGGGCGGTCCCCGTCAGCAAGGTGGACCCAAGGCTCGAGGCTGTGGCAGTGGCTTACGTTAAGAAATACAGGTTCAATCCGCTGGACAGCGATGTAATAATGGTCGGTTCAATAAGAATAATATTTAGGAAAAGTTAGCAGGAGATTCATTTGATTAACGACATTATTAATTTTATTGCAGCGCTGCCGGTTCCTCTCAAGATATTGCTGGCCCTGCTTATCGCAGGGATTATACTCTCGATTTTTAAAAAAGTCATTAAACTTGCAGTTTATATAGCAATTATTGCCGTCCTCATATTAATTATTTATAGGCTTATAAATCCAACTTTTAGTTAATTTTGTAATTCGGTTTTTAAATAATATTTTAGGGTTTTTATGTCTTATAACATTGGTGTAATAGGTACCGGTTATGTTGGTTTGGTATCGGGAACATGTTTCGCGGCAACCGGTAATAATGTTTATTGTATCGATATCGACGAGAAAAAAGTCGAGAAAATGAAAGCCGGAGTCTCGCCCATTTTTGAGCCGGGCTTGGATTACCTGCTACAGCAGAACCTGAAAGAAAAGCGACTTCACTTCTTGACCGACCTGGAAACTGCCGTCAGGGAGTGCTTGTTCATATTCCTGTGCCTGCCCACACCACCAAACGAGGATGGTTCAGCCGACCTGCACCATGTGCTGAAAGTAGCCGGCGAAATTTCCGAAATAATGAAGAAGAAGAATATAACCGACAGGAGAGTGCTGATTAACAAAAGCACTGTACCTGTGGGCACAGCCGATAAAGTTCGTAAAATTGTCGATGAAAAATACCCGGGGAATAGTATTGTCGTTGTAAGTAATCCTGAGTTCCTGCGCGAAGGATTTGCCGTCGAAGATGCAATGAAGCCTGAGCGAATTGTAGTAGGTACTTCTGACAAGGAAGTAGGCGAATTGATGCGCGACCTCTACGAGCCTTTTGTTCGCAGCGGCAATCCAATAATTATTATGGACGAAAAGAGCGCCGAGGTAACAAAATATGCAGCAAATTCATTCCTTGCAACAAAGATATCATTTATGAACGACCTGTCGGCTTATTGCGAAAAAGTAGGGGCCGATATAGAGAATGTACGCTTTGGTATTGGCTCGGACAGCCGTATTGGCAAGAGGTTCATTTTTGCAGGCGTGGGCTACGGCGGCTCGTGCTTCCCCAAAGACGTCAGGGCTCTTATATACTCAGGCGACGAAGCAGGAATCGACCTGAAAATTATTAAAGCCGCACACGAAGTAAACGAAGAACAACAACTCAGGTTCTTCGATAAAATATTTAATCGTTTCAATAAAAATATTAAAGGCAGGAAATTTGCTGTCTGGGGCCTTGCGTTCAAGCCCAATACCGATGACACAAGAGAAGCACCTGCTTTCAGGATTATTGAAAAAATGCTCGAAAACGGCGCTGCCGTTTCTGCTTACGACCCGGAAGCAATGGAAAACACTAAACTGAAATTCGGCGATAAAATCGAATATACTGAGAATATGTACGACTGCCTTACCAGAGCCGATGCATTAGTAATTGTAACTGAATGGAATAACTTCCGCCGGCCTGACTTCGAAAAAATCCGCAGTTCCCTGAAATCTGCTTTGCTTTTCGACGGCAGGAACCTATTCGACCCTGAAGCAATGAGGAATATCAGGTTCGAATATCATTGCATTGGAAGAAAGTCTGTTATACCTGAATAGGTTACAGGGTACGGCAATACATGGTTATTAAGAAATTGAACAAGGGTGCCATTCCTGGGAATGCAGGAATCCATCTTATTTCTATGATATTATTAGACTTATAATAGATGCATTAAAAATAAGTGCCTTATGCAAGTTCATTAATATAAAAGCGGGTGTCATTCCTGCGAAAGCAGGAAACCATCTTATTTCTATGGTATTATTAGACTTAGAATAGTTGAATTAAAAATAAGCACTTTATTCAAGTTCATTGATAAAAAAGCGGGTGTCATTCCTGCGAAGGCAGGAATCCATCTTATTTCTATGGTATTATTAGACTTATAATAGATGCATTAAAAATAAGTGCCTTATGCATGTTCATTAATATAAAAGCGGGTGTCATTCCTGCGAAAGCAGGAAACCATCTTATT
>DAINRZ010000084.1:0-6855 GCA_036741575.1 Kapaibacterium sp. (SeqCode) | reverse complement strand
TCTATGGTATTATTAGACTTATAATAGATGTATTAAAAGCAAACAGGTGTTATTCCTGCGAAAGCAGGAAAAATATTATTAATAGTAATACGATTCAATCATATGAAACAGTATTATGTTTATATATTGGCTAGCGAGAGAAATGGAACTCTCTATACAGGAATAACAAACAATATTACCAGAAGAATATATGAACATAAGAATGACCTGAATCAGGGTTTTACAAGGAAATATAAAATACATCGCCTTGTTTACTATGAAATTTTCAACGACTCGTATAATGCTATTGCAAGGGAAAAGGCGATTAAAAAGTGGAAGAGAGAATGGAAGTTGAAGTTGATAAATGAATTCAATCCTAATTGGAGAGATATGTACGAAGAGCTTGTTTAAGATGGATTCCCGCCTGCGCGGGAATGACGGATAGATGACATATATTATTGATAATAAATAAGTTAGTGGCATCCTAAGATGGATTCCAGCAATTGAAATGATTATTTACATTTTTCAATATATTATGATAAAAATCTCTGAGTTATTAAAGATAGATAAACCTTTGATACTGGCATCTCAATCGCCAAGACGCAGAAAACTGCTGAAGCAGCTCGGTTTCGAATTTAGCGTGCAGCCTTCGGATGTCGATGAGAACGGCATTTCGACTGAATTGCCACCGCAGGAATACGCCATGAAACTGGCACTAAGGAAAGCAAAAGACATTGCCGAAAAGACACTCCACCCGGCAATAATCATCGGTTCGGACACTATTGTGGTGCTCGACGGCAAAATCCTGAACAAACCCGCTGACAGGGAGGATGCCGTCAGAATGTTGAAAACTCTGAGCGGAAGGACACATACGGTTTATACGGGTATTTGCCTTTTCGAATCCGTTACAATGAGGAATTTCTCTACAGTACAGTCAACGGAGGTTACATTCAGGGAACTGGATACGGATGAAATTGCTGCCTATGTGAACACAGGCTCGCCAATGGATAAGGCCGGAGCATACGGGATACAGGACGATTTCGGGGCAGTATTTGTATGCCGTGTCGAGGGCTGCTATTATAATATCGTAGGGCTGCCGCTCGAGATGCTCTATTCTTCACTAAAGGAATTTGTACGGGAAAGTATCTGAATACCTGGCGGCGCTATTTTACAACTCCTATATAAATGAAAGCTATACCGCCCGAAAGTGAATAGTACCTGCAATCGGCAAACCTGCCTGTTTTTTCCATAATTGAAATAAAATCTTCCCTGCAGGGGAATTTCGAAGCTGTATCGGGCAGGTAACGGAATGCTTCCCATTCTCCGCTGAATATCCGGCCCAGCAATGGAATGAACAGTTTGCTGTATATCTTGTAAAGGAACGACCAAATGCCTCGTGGCTGCCCGAACTCTATTACTACAACTTTGCCGCCCGGCTTTACTACACGAGCCATCTCGCTTACCCCGGTTACCGGGGAATCGACATTCCTGATGCCGAATGAAATGCTTGAAATATCGAATTCATTATCCTGGTATTCGAGTCTCATGACATCGCCCGTTACAAATTCGATATTACTTTTCGATTTTGCCGGCTTAGCTTTGGCCAGCTCTATCATTTTGCCGCTGAAGTCGAGGCCGGTTACTTTGCCGGAAGTCCCTGCCGCCAAGCTGAATCTAAAGGCAAGGTCGCCCGTGCCTGTGGCGCAGTCTAAGATTTTGTCGCCGGATTTTGCACCGGAAAGCCTGACAGCCTTGCGCCGCCATAAGTGGTGTATTCCAAATGAAAGAATGGTATTCATCCTGTCGTATCTGGGCGCTATGCGCGAAAACATTGTCTTTACCTGTTCGGACATATCGTAATATTCCTAATAATCATATTTTCCTGAATTTAATTCCGTCGAACCAAAAAATGTAACCCTTATTTGGGGACCCGTTCCTGAATCGGAATTTGGCTGTCGAAATCCCATTTTTGGTGTTGGCAATTTCTATTTCAATATTATCATCACTGAAATTAATTACTTCGTTTACCGGTATTGCCGAGGATTTGCTGCCGGGGGCCAGGAATCTGCAATTGCTTGCTTTAAGTCTGTAAAAGCCATCAGCAGTATCGAGGTATATCCGGCACCCCTTGTATATTTCTGTCTTCAGTGGATACTGTACATCAGTAAGCAATTCTCCGGTATAATAATGTACTGTTTCCTGCACACCTATTCTCATGGAATTGATGCCGTCTATTTTATTGGGGGCGCCCAAAAGGGTAATAGTATCGATGTCTTTATATTCGTGATCGGCAAAAGCCTGGCAGGCTTCCTCGGCTTTCTCCGATACTCTTGCCCAGTCGGCCATCCTATTGAAACTGAATGCGGCAGATGCCAGGATAATTGTAATAGTAATAACTCTTTTTAACAAAACCGATTGTGACTTTTCATAAAATACAGAGGCTGCAATAATCAGCCCGACAGACGGAATAAATGCATACCACCGGCCCAGCAGGGGCAGCACAGGCAGCGAAAATGCCAAAAACCATGCAAAACCGAATATTACAATCGGATTTTTAAAAATATGCCTGCCCCGGTATAGCAAGTATCCGAAAGAAATTAACACTATTGCAAGCAAAACGCCCACAAGAATACTATCTTTAACTGCTGCAAAAATTACTTCGAGTGTGCCTGCATCGAGAAATGACAGCGGGATGTATGCAACAAAATTGACAGCCGAAGTAATTATATTGAAAGAATCCAGGTTGCTCGATGAAAAAAGGGCAGGCCCACCCATAGCCAAATGCCTGTACAGCATAATTATTGCGATAACTGCTAAACCGGTAAGTAGTTCCCTGAAAGTTTTAACATCTCTCAATGATTTCTTCAGGATAATTATATAATATGCTGGGAATAATAGAATTAAAGGGAACGAAGCTTCCTTCGAAATAAAAGCAAGTGTCATTAATACTGTAATTAATCCCCTTGTTTTTATACTACTTGAATCCCGCAGCTTAATGAATATTATCAGAGAAAAGAGAATAAATGCAAGAGCAATAGTATCATTGCGTGCCGAAAGCCAAGCTACGGGCATTTCGTGTGCCGGCAAAACCGAGAAAAGCAGAACAGATACTAATGACGTTTCGGGTGATAAGTCAAGTTTTTCAAGCAACTTATACAAAAGAATGCATACAATTACATAAATAACGAGGCTAAGTAAGTGAAAAACAAAGGGATTTGCCCCGAAAAAAAATATTGCAGACGTATTTAAAATCGCGGGTAGCGGCCGCCAGTAAAATCCGATGATATATTGCTCCCATAGAGGGCTGAAAACATCTGCCAAGCTTTCGGGATTAATCCACAGAACAACCTGGTGGTCGTCGTTAAAAAATCTAATGAAAAGAGAGGGCAGCCACACTGCAAGATTGACGAAAATAATAGCCAGGTAATTGATTTTATTAGACTTTAATAGCCCTCCGCCCATAATTCGGCTTGTTAATTATTCCTGATAACGGCAATTTTTGCAACAGTACCGTTGCCCAAAGTTTCGGAAGAAGCAACAATTAGATAAACCCCGGTAGATACGTAATTGCCGTCATCGTCCCTTCCGTCCCAAACCACAACTCTGCTTGTTGTTTCGAGAGAGCGAACGAATTCGCCGTTTACTTTAAGTATTTTAACGGCAGTGTTTTCGGCAAGGCCTTCAATTACTATTTCGGAATCCCTTTGGGGATCGAATGGCTGGGGATATGCCCTGATATTATAACTGTCGAGCGCCAGAACAGAAAGGCTTCGGGCTTCGGTCATCCCTTTATCCGTAGCAATGAACACCCTTCCTGTGTGTGGGTCTGTTGCAAGCGATATGACTTTATCGCTTATTAAAGGGCTGTTTTTGGTGGTATAGTTTTCTATCAGGTTTTGCTCGGCATCCATAATAAAGACGCCGTTGTTGGTGGCAATCCACAGGTTATTGACGGCATCCACCATCAGGTCGTTGACAGCTTCGTCGCGCAACAGGCGCGGCACCGGCTCCCTTACGTTAATCTTTGTGCCGTTGATAACGCCCGAAGCGCCTGCAATATACCTAATGCCTTCGTATGTGCCAATCCACAGCAGGCCGTTCTTATCGACAACAAGCGATGTAATTTGGTTATCGGGCAGGCCGGAATTCGATTTGGTAAGCGAGCCACTTTTATCGTCGGCAACGTTTTCGAAGGTGCCTCTGTCGTTGTAGTAATAAAGTCCCCTGTCAGAATTGGAGCCAAGCCATTTCGTACCGTAATTATCTATGGCAAGAAATTCATATTGCCTTTTAATATTGTATTCGGTATTATAGAAGGTATGCCATTTATCGTCTTGCTTGCCCACCAGCAGCGGCCCCTGGGTATTGTTTCCGTAATTGATAATCCAGATTATTCCTTTGCTATCGACAATGGATTCGCCTGTAACAAAATATGTGTCGTTATTGTCCACGGCAGTCGTCAGTGGGCTATTACCCGTATAATAATCGGTACCATCGAGAGCGGAGTTATTATCCTCGAAAATGGAAAATCCAGTACCCCACGAGCTTGCTATTATGCTATTTTCGCCGAAGGCGGTAACTCTTTTAAATTCTTTGGGTGAAGTTTTGCCTGTATCCGAAAAGAACTGGTACCTATGCCATAAGCTGCCGTCGTACTTCAGTATTCCGGTTGTGCCCGAAGCAACCCAAAGATTGCCCCTGCTGTCCACATCCATGGCCAGGAAATTATTCGAAGCCGGAGAGTTGGGCGCCAGGAACATCAACGAATCACCATCTAATAAAGCCAGGCCTGCCTGCCTGAAGCTCAAAATAAATACAGGCTTGCCGCCGACATTTTTAAAGTATGCCTGCTTCATCCTTCGCGCGGCGTCGAAATTGCTGAATCTCATGTAGTTTACCGACCTTATGTAGTAATCGATGGTCCAGTAAAGAGAATCGTTAACGCTAAGCAGGTTGTTTATTATTTCCCAGTCTTCCAGCTCGACAACTTTTTCGAGAGTATCGGCATCCACCATGTATATATCGTTGACTGTGGATGCATATATACTGCCCCCGATTAATTCGACGCAAGAGAATTTTTGGGCAGTGAAATTAGCCGATAATTCATAAGTATTCCAATTAGTTGGAATTGAGAGCGATTGCCCAAGGCTGCAGACTGCCAGGCCTGCGTCGGTGGCAGCCCATAGCCTGCCGTTTTCTGCCATTATTTCATTAACGATTGCATTCGCCGGGAAATCGCCGATTTTTAGTATTGTTTCCAGAAACACATAGTCTTTTGTGTCGAGCACCGAAATCCCGAAGGCAGTAGCAATATAAGCCCTTCCACCGAGGAATTCGATGTCTTTAATCTGCTTGTTGGCAAACGATGAATTCTTAATATCGGTAACGTGCACCCATTTGCCGTCGCTTGTATAAATATCTAAATAGCCGTCGTTTGTGCCTATATAGACATTCCCATCGGCAGGATTGAATTTAACAAGCGAGATATCAAGGCTAAGCAGCCCGTCGATATTATTGAAAGTTTTGTATTTACCTGTTGCCACATCGTACATGAACAAGCCGCCAGATGTGCCGCACCAAATATTACCGTCGGTATCGGTATCGGCAGAGCGTGCCTCGAGGTAAGAGTTATGATTCACCCAGCTGTCCAGCCTGAACTGGCCTGCAAACACCAAGCCGGGCAGCATGGCAATGATTGCCGCCAAAAGAATCTGCTTTGGTTTCATTATTTGATTTCCATAATTAAAGTTTTATTTTAAGGCTTTGAGCAGCGAAGACATTTCGATAGCCGAGACAGCAGCTTCGAATCCTTTGTTGCCCGATTTGCTGCCTGCGCGCTCGATAGCCTGCTCGATTGTGTCGGTGGTAAGCACGCCCAGTATGCAAGGCACGCCGGTATCGAGATTGACCTTGGCAATACCTTTGGTTACTTCATTGGCAATATAATCGAAATGCGGCGTCGAGCCTCTGATAACAGCGCCCAGCGCCACCACGGCATCGTATTTGCCCGAAGCTGCCAGTCTTTGCGTTACCAGCGGTATTTCGAAAGCGCCGGGGCAATAGACGACAGTGATTTTATTCTCGTCGGCATTATGGCGGCGGAAAGCATCCAGCGCGCCGTCGAGCATCTTACTGACGACGAATTGGTTCCAACGCGACACAACGACGGCAAAAGACTTGCCCTTAGCTTCGAAAACGCCTTCAATTACTTTAGCCATTTAACTCTCCAGGATAATGTGATAACCAAATTCAGCAAATATAAGAACAAAATTAATTTACAGGACGAGAAGCAAAATAAATTATTTATAAATACATGCCAAAGCAATGATAAAAGGCCATTTTTTTTCCTCTGTGTCAGGAGAGGAGAGGCGCTATCGGGGATGGAATTTTTTAAGAAAATTGCTTTGTTTAGTCCTGCGATATTAGTAAATTAAGATAAATTTTGTGAGTAATTGGCATGGGATTTACTATTACGAAAATACTAAAGATATTAGCGGTAATAGCGCTTGTGTTGCTGCTTAGTTCATGCAAACATAACGAAAAATATGAATTTATACAGAATTTCCTTGAGGAGCCTGAAAAGATTATTGAATTACTTGGAAAAGCTGATTTTGATGCTGCTAATGAGTTAAAATACCTTAAAAAAAGCAAGCTCTATTTCAATAGATACATTTCATGGGCTAAGAATTTTAAAATGAATGAAAGCAATGATAATAAGGTCTTATTTGAGGTATCTCATTACTGCTCAGATCGAAATTTAGTTAAGATCACTCAACTTTCCGAGTTACTATTAAGCCCTAAGATTATATCAGCAGAAGGCAATGTTAACCTTAAAACCATATTTTTCCAGAACAAACCCAACAAAAGTATTTAGTA
>DAINRZ010000083.1:0-10288 GCA_036741575.1 Kapaibacterium sp. (SeqCode) | reverse complement strand
GGACATCGTATTTCAGAAGAAAATAGCGGAAACCAACCCGGGAAAAACTTTACCGTAATTTTACCGAAATCGCGTTTTTTCGGGCGAAAATGGCTAAATAATATGTTAGGCGGGGCTAAAGTGAAAGAATTTGCAACAGTCAAAACAGAACAAAGCAAGATGGATTCCCGTTTCCACGGCAATGACAGGCAATTGGAAAGGCCGTCAAATAATGGGATTACACTTGAATCAAAGGAGGTTCAGATGTACTGCGTTAATCCAAGAGACATTACAATAATAAAATAATAGTGTAGTTTTATTTGATTTTCACTAAACGGAGCAATATGATGAAGAAATTACTATATATAATAGCTGCACTTTTCATAACGGCAACGATAAACGCTGCTGCACAAACAGAGCAGGAGATGGCCGCATGGATGGCTATGGCCACACCAAATGCCAACCACGAAGTCCTTAAACAGTTTGAAGGTAGCTGGAAGATGGACTGGGCATACCGTATGACTATGGAACAACCAGAAGAAAAAGGGACAGGCACGGCAGAGCATAAAATGATTCTTGGCGGCAGGTTCATTCAGATTGACGGGATGGTCGATATGATGGGGCAAGCAATGAAAATCCTTCAGTTTATAGGCTACGATAACAGAAAGAATGAGTATTTCCTGATTGGAATGGATGAGTTCGGCACATACGCAATGATTTGCAAAGGCGCTTACGACAAAAACAAGAAGCAATTTACTTTCAACGGTTCAGACCTCGATCCGATGACAAAAAAGGAATACCCGTTCAGAATTGTAATAACCTTTGCTGGAAATAAAATAACTAACGAGACCTTTGTTTCGGACGGCAGCAAGGAATTCAGAATGATGGAAATAGTTTTAACTAAGACTAACTAAATCGAAAACGATGCCCGGTTCAATCAAATACATGACGGTAAACAATTGCAATATGGCATGTTCGGTAATCAGCAAACCGGCGGCATTAATACTTATAGTATTAATATTTACTTCGTGCTCTGCCAATGTATTCTCATCGGCGAGTAATTTTATTATGCAGCCGTACCTGCAGGGTATGACCGAATATTCGGTTTTCATTATGGTTGAATCGGTATCTAAAAAGCCAGTCTTTGTTGATTATTCTAACGAAGAAGGTACTACTTTTACGGAAAGTACCAGCTATTACAGGGTAACCGATAAAAGAAACCCCTTGACTTATGTCCACAGGATAAAGCTTGCCGGGCTTGAGCCAGGTGTAAATTACAGGTATAAACTCAGGCAAGGCAGCAGCAGGGCAGGAGAATATAGTTTTAGAACTATTGGCAGAGGCGAGCCGCTTCGAATTGCCGTTTGTAGCGATAATGCTAAAGGCAGTATGGTTTTCGCAGATATATGCAAACAACTGAAAAGCCGGAGTCCTCAGTTCGTTTTGCATGCCGGGGATGTTTCTTATTCCAGCAGGTACAGCACATGGAAAAGGGATTTCTTCATTCGTGATTTCCTGGATTTAGCTACATCGGTGCCTTTTTATGTAGCAATAGGCAACCACGAAGGCTGGCGGCCCAACACACTTGCTTTCCTCGAGGCGCCGCCTTCGGCATCGGGCGAACAACACTACTATTCATTCGAAACAGGCAATACTTACATCCTCGTACTAAGCAGCCAGCATCCTGCCGGCCAGGGTAGCCGGCAGTATGCCTATGCAGAGCAATCGCTCGCATCGACCAAAAAGCCATGGAAAATTGTTATGTTCCACAAATCTGCTTATTGCGGATGCCCCCACGGCAATCTGAGCGATTTCAGGGAACTGGCGGACAGCGTCCTTGCAAAATACAAAGCTGATATTGTAATTAATGGCCATTCGCATCACTATCAAAAGAATTATGTAAATGGAATATATCATTTCATAATGGGTGGGGCAGGCTCGGGGCTTCACGACCCTGAGCCTGCGGTTTTTAGCCTGGAAAGCGTACAAGCCCACCATTACGCAATATTCGAGATCACCGGCAAGAGACTCGGTATGAAGGTTTATGGCCTGGAGGGCGCAATAATCGATTCGCTTGAACTGGAAAAATGAATTTATCATTTTTCGGCATAAGTAACTAAATTTGTAAAAAAATGTTTAATTAGTGATAAAGTAAAATGCAAAAAACTGCCATATATCCTGGTACTTTCGACCCGATTACCAACGGCCATATAGATGTAATCGAGCGTGCCGCTATGCTGTTCGACAGAGTAATCGTCGTGATTGCCATAAATACGAAAAAAGTGTGCCTATTCACCGAGCAGGAGCGCCTGGAAATGGCGAAGGAATCGCTGGCCCACCTGCCTAATGTAGAAGTTGAAATCCACCAGGGGCTGCTCGTCGATTATGCTATAGCTCGCTGTGCCTCGGCTCTGGTTAGGGGCATAAGGGCTGTTTCCGACTTTGAATATGAGTTCCAGATAGCATTAATGAACAGGAAGCTACAGCCGGAAATCAATACCATTTTTATGATGCCCCACGAGAAATATACATACCTCAATTCCAGCATTATAAGGGAGCTATCCAGGTACAAGCAGGATGTAAGCGATTTCGTGCCAAAAGCAGTAGCCGAAAAGCTAAAGGCAAAGTTTTAACTATTGTATCAGGAATACTCAAAAGTAATAATCATAATAAGTAACAAAAAGGAAACCCAATCGGAATATCAATATTTACGGATGCCAGCATGGACCCACGGTCGAAAACCGGTATCGGGGCATACGTGGTTTTAAATTCGGAAGAAATCGGAGATAAGCCGGGAAAAATCGACAAAAGTCTGATAGAAAGCAGGATTGTAATTAAACAATTTGCAGATACTTCTTCAACAAAGCTCGAAATCGAAACAGCCCTTTGGGCTCTGGGTGAAGTAAAAAATGCTGCTCCGGCAATTAATGAAGGTATCTGCTTATATTCGGATTCTCAGTGCGTATGTGGCTTACCAGGCAGAAGAGCCAAGCTTGAGAGCAGGGGGTTTGTTGCTTCGGGCAGCGGCAGGGAGCTAAACCATGCTGGTTCGTATCGTAAGTTCTATAGTTTGGCAGAAGAGCTTAGCCTGGATGTAATAAAAGTTAAAGGGCATATGCCACAAGGCACACACGACGGGATTCACAGAGTATTTTCAATCCTGGACAGGTTTGTACGCCAGGAACTGAGGGCACTAATCAGAGATTCATTAACAAATTAAAACCCATTGATACTTACTTTTGTTAGTCGTATCATGTCTCGGTTATATTTGTTAAAAGATATTCCTCATCGACAACACTAAGCTGAAGCTTTCATGCCTATTGCTACCAATGGGCGGATAATTAGTATTTGCAAAATAAAAACCAAGGTCGATGTGTTCTGCCAGGTACTTAACAAAAGAATCATTAAAAAAGCCTGAATATAGCTTCAGTATTCCTTTAAGCCGGATTCCAAAGCCATATGTAGAAATCCAATCATCCCAATGTGAAAACGAGCCGAACGCAAATCTGAGCATCTCTAAAACAGAAACAGACACTCCGAAACGCACACTTTCTTTGTTTGGGCTGCTGAGCAGCAGGAAATTCTGTACGAAGTTCACATCACTGAAAGCAGGCTCGTAATCAAAGCCCAGGGTGTCTCTTTTAACAAGCAGGTCTTCGGCTTCGCAGGTCCAGTCAACCTTAAAAAGCTCGTAAATGGAGTTATTAAGTTTATAGTTCAGTCCCGCTGAAACCGAATAACCAATATTAGACTTGCGGGGCAGCGGTTCAGACTCATCACGGTAATCCAATTCGCTGCCGATGTTGGTCAAAGACATCCCCAGTGCGGCATCGATATCAAGGGAAAGGCCTTCGCAAATTATCATACTTTCTACAATCGGAAATGATGCAAAAATGCCAATATCGAAAGCTCCGGCTGTCCCCTCGAATGCGGTTATCCCACTGTCGGGAATGATGACAGGGCTGATATTCGATTCGATATTCTTGTAAGTAATGCCAATACCAAGTTTTATACCCAGATCGATATATGCCCCTATTGAAAAATTATTTGCTGATTCATTACTATGATATGTGCCTAACTTACTACCGTCCTCAAGGGTTATTGCGTATTCCCCCAGATCGACATCCTGGTAAATATAAGCAGCCCCAATGCTTATCGGTATCGAGCTACTGTCCCTACCGAAGTTGTACCCAAGAGCAAAACCATGATTCATAAAACCGGTATTATCATCTGATGTTTGAAAAAGCTTCATTAAAGAAGGATAAGAGCTGATTATCAGGTTATATTCGGAGCTTAGTATACCCAAGTGGGCAGGATTACCCAGGGTAGAAAAAACATCGGTGGGTGCGAAGGCAACACCGCAATTGCCTATAGCCTGAGAGGCGCCCGATGGGGGTATATTCAGGAATGGCACAGCAGCACCAACATACTGTGAATATAAATAATGACTGTTAATAGACAGAGAGATGAACGCATAGAACAAAAAAGGCAGCGCTTTGAAAGCAAGATGATTCATTTTTTTTATCCGGATAATGAAACAAACAAAAAAGTATCAGGATACCTATATTCAAGCCCATTGTTTATAATATTTTTATTAACGCTGTTTTAATAATAATATTTTTAGGTTCTAAAAAGTATTGTAAATGCAAAGTCAATCAAAAATTAGTTCTAATCTTTTTTAATAAGGATTGGCAGATGGATAATACTATAGAAAGAAACAACCCAGAAACATTCTTGGATGCATTATTTCAAAATAAATTCCATGGTTCTATACTAATCTTTGAATTTTCTGTCTTAGCTAACCTAATCCGGCAAAGAATTGTCCTTCATTCACTTTCAAATAACACCGCTTATTTTCAAATATTGCCGCTTACTCCATTTTGGTTCAAAGCCCGCTCAGGTTGCCGAAACTTTGCTTTGGAATTATATGAATTATTTTGGAGATTTAATGAATTTGATAATTGTGAACGGAGAGAATGGCAGTAGCAATGAATCCCTGGAAAAATACCTCGATAATTTCAGTATTAACCTGCTGGACGATTCGAATAACAAGAAATCGTGCTACCTTGCATTAGACTCCGATGAATTCAACAAGGTAATTGAAAATGAGACAAATATAAGTATTAGCGATTTAGTTAGGAATGCCGATAACGCAGATTTAGGCCTCAAGCATAATGTCCTGATATTAAATACTAATGCAGGAAAATCGAAAAGAATTTATTATTCCGAAGATAAAAATGGCGGTACTAACGATGGAGCACTTTCTGAAAAAGATATTAATTGCGGAAATGACTGTAATGACAATATTCCGGCTGCGGACAACAAAAGAGACCTTATCAATAAGCAAAGAACACTTTCTGTCTTGGGGCATATATTCAAAGGAGTCTTCGATGCATATTCATATATATCCGTGTTGATTAATAAGAACTCAACCGTTTTGGATAGCGAAGACATCAGGGCAATATCTAAATCGATGAAAGCATTGTCGCAAAAATCCAATGAATTGCTTCGGAAAGTTATGCAATATCCCGAAGGGAAAAAAAACATCGGAGAGTACAGAGAGGCCCTTAATAATCTGATGGAGCAGATAGACATAGAAATAAAGTTCTGGAAAGGTTTATCCAACAAGCCTTCAAATTAATATCATTAATCATTAAAAGGAGTTAACTATGTATTTCAAAAGGAAGTTTATTATGACGCCAAAGCAAAAATCTCAATTTTTGATATTTCAAAATTAGGTGAGAGGGGCCGAAAATTTTTCGGGCGAAAATTTAGAAATGATGAATCAAATGAATTTACAAACTCATTCCATTTATTCAGCCCTGAGGAGAGAATTAAGACGTACACGGTATAAAGAAAAGTAAAGATTTAATTTAAACAAGTAGAAAGGTGATATATGAAAATTAGCGTAAGACTAATCATTGGCTTTACCAGCCTTCTGGTAATAATGGTCGTTATGATTTTTGTCGCGAAAAATTCTCTGGCAGATATAAATGCCCAGGTGGAAGATTTCGTAAATGATAAATTCCCAAAAACTGTCGAGGCAAATAACATAATTGACAACCTTAATGAACAGGCAAGATTTATACGCAATATCCTGATTTACCAGGATTCAAATAAAACAATCGAGGAAACTAACAATATCGATGAATCAAAGAAGAAATTGGCAGCAAGCCTTAAAAAACTTGAAGAAACGATAACATCTAAAGAAGGAAAGGCAATATTATCCAGTCTAATGGAATCCAGAGAAAAATTCCTTCCGGTGATGGATAAAACATTGAATTTCGCACAAGCCGGAAATTACATTGAAGCAAGAAATCTACTCGAGGATTTAAGAAAAGCTCAGATTGAATACATCGGTAAAGTCAGTAAATTGATTGAATTTCAGACAGAATTGGTAAATCAAAGCGGCAAGGATGCGACTGATATTTACGATTCTTCTGTTACCATGCTGTATATAATGATTTTTGCCGGACTGCTTTTTGCCGCAGGCATAGCTTTCTGGATAATTCTCAGCATAACAAAACCTCTGAACAGGGCCGTGGCTGCAGCCGGCAGTATTGCTTCGGGCGATTTGAGCGTAAACCTTAAAACCAACAGCAAAGACGAGACCGGCTTGCTGCTCAATGCAATGGAAGCCATGACTATAAGCATCAATAACCTGATGAAAGAAACAAACGTACTTATTGACGGTGTAAACAACGGCAAACTGGATTTAAGGGGCAATGCGGACGGATACAAAGGCAGTTGGCACGACTTGGTAAGCGGCATAAATGTATTAGTAGATTCCTTTGTCAAGCCTATTAATATTACAGCAGAATATGTGGACAGGATAAGCAAAGGAGATATTCCGCCCAAAATAACAGATGATTACAAAGGCGACTTCAACGAAATTAAAAACAACCTTAATGCATGTATCGATGTTATGAGCGGCTTGCTTGCAGAAACAGACAATCTTATCGCAGGAGCTAAAAACGGCAAACTCGATATCAGGGCGAATGCCAAACAGTTTATCGGGGGGTGGAAAACCCTCGTTTCGGGAGTTAACGAATTAGTCGATGCTTTTGTAGCGCCTATTAACATTACGGCAGAATATGTGGACAGGATAAGCAAAGGAGATATCCCCTCGAAAATTACTGAAACTTACCATGGAGACTTTAACGAAATTAAAAACAACCTGAACAACTGTATCGACGTGATGAACGGCCTGCTTAATGAAACTGATATGTTGATAGATGCTACGAAAAACGGGAAATTAGATGTCAGGGCCAACAGCAACCAGTTTACTGCGGGGTGGAATAAACTTGTATCGGGCGTTAACGAACTCGTAGATGCTTTTGTTGCGCCAATTAACGTAACTGCTGAGTACGTGGACAGGATAAGCAAGGGAGATATACCCTCGAAAATAACCGATACCTATCATGGGGATTTCAATGAAATAAAGAACAACCTGAACAACTGTATCGATGTGATGAACGGGCTTTTGAATGAAACCGATATGCTTATTAATGCTACAAAAGAAGGGAAACTAGATGTCAGGGCCAACAGCAACCAGTTTACTGCGGGGTGGAATAAACTTGTATCGGGCGTTAACGAACTCGTAGATGCTTTTGTTGCGCCAATTAACGTAACTGCTGAGTACGTGGACAGGATAAGCAAGGGAGATATACCCTCGAAAATAACCGATACCTATCATGGGGATTTCAATGAAATAAAGAACAACCTGAACAACTGTATCGATGTGATGAACGGGCTTTTGAATGAAACCGATATGCTTATTAATGCTACAAAAGAAGGGAAACTAGATGTCAGGGCCAACAGCAACCAGTTTACTGCCGGTTGGAAAAAACTCGTATCGGGGGTTAATGAACTCGTCGATGCCTTTGTTGCCCCCATAAACGTAACAGCAGAATATATAGACCGTATATCGAAGGGTGACATACCTTCGATGATTACAGATGTATATCACGGCGATTTTAATGAAATTAAACAGAATATTAATTACTTAATAGAATCTACTAATCATGTGACGGGAATTGCGCAGAATATAGCGGTAGGCGAACTTGATATGGAGATTACCGAGCGCTCGGCACACGACAACCTGATGATAGCGCTGAAAAAAATGGTCACGGCTATCAACGATATGGTTAAAGATGTTATTTACCTTGCAGGCTCAGCAGTCGAAGGCAAGCTGGACGTAAGGGCCGACGAACAGAAACACAACGGTAATTTCAGGATTATTGTCGAAAATATCAATAAGACACTTGATACGTTTATAAAGCCTATCGACGAAGCCGGAAAAGTCCTGGCCCTGATGGCAACCGGAGAGTTATCTGCAAATATGATTGGCGAATATACAGGCGAATTCTCGAAACTGAAAAACGATGTAAACAGCCTTAGTGTATCTCTCTGCAATGTTATTAAAAATGTGAACGAAACAGTGCAGACTTCTGCTTCGTCATCCCTTCAGATTTCAGCTTCGGCCGATTCGCTGGCAACGGCTTCGCACGAACAAAACTCGCAGATAACAGCTATTGCTGCAGCAGTAGAAGAATTATCGCAAACGGTTACGGAAAATTCGATGGGTTCGCAAAAAGCAGCCGATGTGGCAAGAAATAACGGACAGGTGGCAACGGAAGGCTATGAAGTAGTAGAAAAAACAGTCGAAAAAATGAAAGAAATTGCCGTTGTTGTAAAGCAATCTGCCGAAAATATTGTCCAACTGGGCAATTCCAGCAAGCAAATCGGCGAGATAATCTCTGTTATCGACGATATTGCCGACCAAACAAACCTGCTGGCATTGAACGCTGCCATCGAGGCTGCACGCGCGGGAGAGCAGGGCCGGGGCTTTGCAGTTGTAGCCGACGAAGTTAGGAAACTTGCCGAAAGAACTACCGAAGCAACACAGCAAATTGCCAAAATGATACAGAATATCCAAAAGGAAACGGAAATGTCCGTATTAGCTATGAACAAAGGCAACGAAGAAGTGCAAAGCGGCATTTCACTGGCCGATAAAGCCGGCGTGGCCCTAAAGGAAATTCTAGAAAGTTCCAAGACAGTCATCGATATGATATCGCAAATAGCAACTGCCAGCGAAGAACAATCGGTGACAAGCAATGAGATTTCGAGAAATATTGCCAGTATATCGGAAGTCTCGCAGGAATCCGCCCGAAGGGTTGAAGACGTATCCCATTCTGCCGATGAGCTTGCTAAAGTCAATGAATACCTTCGCGAGATGGTTTTACAGTTCAAAATTGATAATTCAGGCAACGGCGAATCGTATGCAAACCAGCCCGTGCTTAGCACAAACAGGAGTAAAAGGGCTCTTAGCAACGGTAAGTAATCCTAATAATTTTTTTCTATAAAAGAGTATGCAGAGATGATAATAAGGCCAAATATCTCGGGAATTTACAAAGGCATTGGTGCAACCGAGCATCAAAACGGACGTGTTTCCTTCGATTACACCATTACAGGCAATAAGATTGTTGTTGATAAAGTGTCGGAAAACATGGACTGGATTTTTGGCATAAATCCAAATGTTATAAAAAGAGATATTTGGTCTTTTATCTTAAAGTTAAAGAATAAACAACAGGCTTTGTTTATCGACCTTATTAATTTTTCGTTTATAAAAGAATCTGATTGGCTATTCGTTGGAAACATTAGCAGAAATGAAAATAAAACAGTTAAATTTGAAGCATATTTCGAGCCTTACAGGCATGATTTGGATTCGATTAAATTTAAGGGGTACCTGAAGGAAATCGACATTAATTTTAATGATGAGGAAAAGATGTTTCCCCCTGGCAAAAACGGTATTTATGTTAATTTCCTCAATTCGTTTGGGCTTTACCGGTTCGACGACGAAGGCAGGTTTATTATGTATAATTCTGTCTTGGCCAATATTTTGGGATATAAAAACAATCCCGAGGAATTGTACGGGATGTACGAGTCTGACTTTTTTTTAGATAAAAATTTTAGGGAAGAAATGATCATCTTAAGCCTGAAAAATCCTGAAGCAAAGGCAGTCCAATATAAAATTAAAAATATCAGCAAGAAAACCATCAACATTAGCGACTCTGTCAGGCCTGTCTTCGACGATAATAATCAGCTTAAGTATTTTGAAGGTTTAATGAATATTAAATATCCCTGATTTATGGAAAACTATTTTAATCTGTTTTTGAATTCTTTACCGAATCCAATTATAATTATTAATACCGATGGTATTATTATTGAAGCCAATACAAGTGCTGTTGACAGATTCGCTCTGTACGGCAAGATAAATATCGGATTCAGCCTTTTTGATATTATGCAG
>DAINRZ010000082.1:0-10303 GCA_036741575.1 Kapaibacterium sp. (SeqCode) | reverse complement strand
TATTTCACATGATTACCAATTCGTTTATTTACCCATACAAACCGTTATAGAACCAGAATAATTAAGCTACTGCTGTACGCTTGGTTTACTGTCGCCTAATCCAATACTTTGGGGCTTTCTGCGTATTGACATAATGCTTTATTCAAAGCAGCAGAATTTTTATGTGTTGATTGAGTCGAACTATTGGGCGTTTGAATGAGTAGTAAATTACACTTGCAACTGAAATGCAACAGTGCAGAATTTCAAGGCGATTGGCAAAACGATTACAGCGGCCATACCGGGCTGTTATTGCTTAAGCTGGCACTTGCAACTGCTTTCTTTATTAGTCTGTGGGCTTGTTCATCCCCGCAGCAATACCCGCCCTGCATAGGCGAAATGACACAGCAGCTCACATTCAGCTGGGGCGACCACGACATTGCAACGGGTAGAATAGAAGGCTACAAGCTGGATGCAACGGGCAAGGTTTTCAGTGTGGAACGCCCGAGCGATACTTCGGCATATATTTTTACCCTGGTGAATACACTGCCCGATTCCATTTATTGCAATTCTTATGTTTTAGTTACAAAAGAAGTTATGAAAACCCAGACACTTAACTCGGCAATCGACATCGAGAGGTACGTGGAATACAGCAATCCAGGCACCAATGCCGTCATGCGGGCTTCCTGGAACCCTAAATACGAAACAAAGGGCAATAAAGGTTTTATGGTTTTGTTCGATTACTTAAACAGCCTGGTTGACTATGGCAAATAAAATGAGTTTTAATTAATTTTTTAATTAAATTTGTAAATATTGATTATTTGTTACTTTATAAACTGAACAGCTAAAGAGATATGAAGGTCCTGATTGCAGACGACAATTATGATTATTGCACGACAATAGCCGATATTGTGCGTACATTCGGCTACGAAGCCCATACCATACAGAATCCCAGCGAGGTGATTAGCTTTCTCGAGAAACAACATTCGAAAATTGGTATTATCCTGTTCGACATAGAATTTGGCCCCGACGTTGCTCTTAACGGTATCGACCTACTGGAGCACTGCCGAAGGAACTACCCCGCCATACCCGTAATCATGATTAGCGGCAAAGGCACTATCGAAATGGCGGTGCAGGCCACAAAGCTGGGCGCTATTAATTTCGTCGAAAAAAATGTACTTAGCCGCGAGAAATTGAAGGAAGTGCTCGACAGCGCCGTGGACAGGCTGGGAGTGCAGGGCGAAGCCCGCGAAATATGCAAGTTCCTGGAATCGCAGGGGCTTGTGGGTAAAAGCAAACCAATGATTGAGATGGGGGACAGCATCATCAGGTTCGGCAGGACCGACCTGAATGTTATGGTTACCGGCGAAACCGGCACCGGCAAGAAACTCGTGGCAAAGGCGCTCCACAACGTTAGCCGCCGCGCCCGCAATCCGTTTATAACCGTGGACATTCCAAACATACCGCGCGAACTGTTCCAAAGCGAATTATTTGGCCACAACAAGGGTTCGTTTTCGGGCGCCAGCGAGACAAAAAAGGGATTGTTCCACCAGGCTAATAATGGCACATTGTTCCTCGACGAAATAGGCGACCTCTCGCTGGAACTGCAATCCAGCCTGTTTATCCCTATCGAGGAGAAGATAATCCGCAGGGTAGGCTCAACCGAAAGCGAAGACCTGAACGTAAGGTTCATCTCGGCTACCGACAAAGACCTGCTCTATGCAATGAAAGAATCAAAGTTCCGCGAGCAGCTTTACCACAGGCTGCGCGAATGTGAAATACATATACCGCCGTTGCGCGAGAGGCTCGAGGATATCCCCGGCATCGTAGATTACTACCTGCATAAGCACAACCATGATTACAATGACTCCAAGGTATTTTCACCCTCTGCGGTTGAATTCCTGCAAGAGCAGGCATGGAACGGCAACGTCCGCGAGCTTTACAGCACCATTCGCGTAGTATTGCAGACTGCTGCCGGCAACCAGATAGAAGTTACCGATTTGCACAAGCTGACAGGCGGCGCAGGCTCGGGCAAAGCCCAGGGCGCTGGCGGCGCAGGCGATGTAATAATCTCTACAGGCAGAACGCTGAAGGAGGACCTGGCCGAGGTGGACAAGAAAAAAATCGAGGCTACCCTGGAACGAACGTACGGAAACGTCAGCAAAGCAGCAGCTATGCTTGATATCAGCCGTGAAACCCTGCACAACAAAATCCGCCGTTATGGCATAAATACTCAGATTTTCAGGCTAAAGCGAAACGACAGGGAAGATTGACATAATTCCTTCAAGTGATACCAAATACATAATTATTACAGATTGAGTAATGCTTTCAGTTTAGTAATTACTTTGCCCTATCAATTATCCACTGTGAGATATAATCGAGAAATCCTTCGCAAAATTCTTTCTTCAGTGTGGGATACTCGGTAGCCTGGCCCGTATTTGCTTTCTGGAACAAGTGATTAGCATCGGGAAATATTTTTATTTCGGCGTCCTTGTTGCCCGAAATCCCGATAGCTTCTTTCAGTGCGGGGACGTTCATATCCGGCGGCACCTGCATGTCCTTGCCTCCGAAGAGAGCCAGGATGGGGACATTCACCTTCCTCAGCGCTTCTGCCGGATTATAAGTAATAAAATACTTAAACCATGGATTTGTAAGCTGGCCGATGGATTGCATTACCCTGAATTTGGCAAATTTCTGGCGGTCTGTAACGTTTTTCTTTATCGAATCGGGCAATAAATCGATTGCTTTCAGGTTAAACTCAAGCAATTCCGATTCGAGGGCTGCCAATGCAGTTGAGTCCGAGGCCAGGTCATAGTTCCTTATATAATCATATACTTTATTCTGGAAATCTATTATCCATGGAATTTCTTTTTCATCGACCCCCTGGGCTTTATTCATGGAAATTATCTGGAAATTAATAATTGTATCGCCGGGAACAGCAGGCCCGGCCATCATGATGCAAAAGTCAGGGGCGCCTGCCGGCTCGGCAGCAAGCATAGCCGCTATAATACCACCCTCGCTGTGGCCCAGGATACCTACCTTATTTTTGTTTATTTCATCGCGGGTTCGCAGGTATTTTATACCTGCTGCGGCATCCATGGCAAAGTCCCTGGTAGTTGCAGTTTTCACATCGCCCTTGGATTTGCCGAAGCCTCGGTCGTCGTACCGGAGGACTGCTATTCCGTTGCCGGACAGCTCTTCGGCAATGATTTTGAATAACTTAAAACCGAATATATCCTCGTCTCGGTTTTGCAGGCCGCTGCCTGTTACTAGCAATACAGCCGGGCAGCCTGGCTTGCCTGCAGGTATGGTGAGCGTACCGCTAAGCATATTGGAGCCATTGAAGAAGAAAACTTCCTCTTCGGTAAACAATTTTGTAGTATCTCCATTATTCTCAGCTTTGCACGAGATTACAGACAGCAAAAGGAATAAAGTGGAAAATATTTTTTTCATTGCAGCCTCAAATCAATATTTTAAATGAGGCAAAATTACAAAAAAATATTATCTGGTAATTGATACAGCTTTTAATAATGAACTAGTTCCGTCGCTGAAACGGACAAAGTATAGGCCTGCAGGTAAATTGCCTGTATTAACCGGGATAATTCGGCTGCCCTGCTCGAATACCCTGTTATCTGCGATGCTCATTACTTCCCTCCCCGATATATCGAGCAGGCTGATACTTACAGGATTATTTCCGTTTGCCGAAAATCCGATATTAAAGCTGCTGCCTGCCGGATTCGGGTAAACGGCAATACTGCCTTTTTCGGCGGGAATATTTTCATTTATGCCAAGCGCTGAAAATACAGCCCTTGCAGTCTTGGCAGCTTTGGATATATCTGCAAAATCGAAAGATGCAAGCAACGCAAATGATACAATAACCGAATCGCCGTTCTTTAAGTTTACAGGCCCGCCGCTGATGACCATCGAAGCGTCGGTGGTGTCGGAAATTTTGCGCTTAATACCGTTCGACATCATATACCACTTCTCCTCGGTACGGTATCCGTCGTATATGCCGGGATTTTCATCGGTTTCGCCGTCATTGTCGATAGCAAAGAAATTCAACGGCTGATTAGTCAGCAGAACAGCGCCGATTTTCGGCAGGGATGTATCGGATGTATTCATATTATATCCGATTAAATCATTTTCATCGAAGAAAGTCACGTTTGGCCTGCCGGACTGGCCAATATCCCAATCAAAAAACAAGCCTGCAAAAAGGCTGTCGTAATCCGAACCTGATTTATTAACTATCTTGTAGTTGAGAAAGATAATATCTTCATAGCCTTTTTCGTTAGATTGAAAGACAGACTGCGTAACGGATACAACAGGATATAACTCTACTTCTTTCTCGTCTTCGAAATACGCTGCACCTTTTAATATATTGTCATTAAATTCTGCCATGTTAAACACATCGAAAGCTTTGAATGAATTATCCTGCCCGGACTGGTACGACCCGCGCGCTACGTTGGAAACCTTGCCGCCGTTTGCGCCGACCATAAGCGCGCCCTCGAACATAACGCTATTGCTACCTTTGTACCTGAATCCAATTCCCTGCCTGTTCGACGGATAATCGTTGAATGCTATATTGCCCCTGCTGTTGAAAGTTACGGCAATATTGTTCCTGTTCATTGTCCTGTACGAAGGCCTTAGCACCATTTCGATATACAGGCTGTTGATGTAAGCATCCCCATCGTAAATCCTGAATTCCACAGGCATTGTGTAATCTACAGGCATATTGGCAGGGACATAAAACGACACACCTCCTGGCAAATCTGCTTCCGCATAAGAATCCATGGCGCCGAGGTTGATTTCGTTTTTCAGAAAATCGACTTTATAATTACCTACGGACTCGACGATTACCCTGCCATTTGATAAGGGTGAGAGAACATTGCGAAAAACGGGATAAATACTGATAAGTTCGCCTGCGTCGAATGCGCTGTCTTTGTTGGAATCGGTAATCGAATACTTAACCAGAGTAACTGAATAAGCATCTTTCATAGATACGGCTTTTAAGGCGTTCACCCTGCCCCTGCCCATTTTGCGGGCATATTTGGGATTGAGGGTGTCTATATAATCGGCAGAAGCCTTCACCCATTCCACAACCTGCTCGGGTGAAAGTTCGGGTTGTACCAGACGAACAAGGGCAGCCACACCAGCCGCACACGGCGAAGCCATCGAAGTACCGCTCATCTGGTCGTAAGTATTGCCCGGTACGGTTGATAAAATGTTGCTCCCGGGTGCAGAAACATCGTTTGTCAGGTGGTAATTCGAAAATCCTGACTTTTTGTCATTCTCGTCAGTTGATACAACAGACATAATGCCATTGTAAGCCGAGGGATAGAAAACCATGTCGCTGTAGCTGTTGCCTGCGGCAGCAACGATTACAGAGCCCGAAGCAATAGCAGTCGTAATTACTTCCTGTTCGGCAGATGAATATCCTGAACCGCCCCATGAGCAATTGATAACATCGGCGCCGGCTGCAGCAGCATATAGAATGCCCTGATAGCCGTTGTATATCGAAGAAGACCAGGGGCTGTCGCCGCCTACCTTGACGGGAATGATTTTTACATTTTTAGCCACGCCGGCAATGCCGTAAAGATTGTTCTGAACAGCAGCAGATATTCCGGCTACATGTGTGCCATGGCTATGGCCGGGCATGGGATCGTTATCGTAGCCGAGCGAGTCGGAGCTGACGAGGTCCCAGCCGCGCCAGTCATCGATAAAACCGTTCTGGTCGTCGTCTATTCCGTTAGTACTTCTATCATTACCATTATTGTCTTCCCCGGTTTCGCCTGGATTGTTCCAGATATTGTCTTTTAAGTCTTCATGCTCATAATCGACACCGGAATCAACTATTCCGATTAACACTTCGGCTTTCGATGGTATAAATTCCCAAGCCTGGAAAGCCTTAATCAGCGGCAGGTGGTATTGTTCGTATAGTAGCGAGTCGTTAGTAGTGCCGCAGTATTCCCTTATCCAATCTGGTTCGGCATACTCCACCCAAGGCAGCGACCGTATCTTGGCAGCAGCAATGATTGGCGATATATTTGCTGAATAATCCACAACTGCAATCCGCCCAAGGCTTAGTAATTTCTGCAGATAGCCGTTATTCAGGGATAATACTGCTTTATTAGAAGTAGTCCACTTTTTATATAAAGCCTGCAAAAGGCCGTCGCTTACATACGGCTTACTGTTGTTTTGCCCTAAAATGGGCTCAAGTAAATCAATAGAATTAACTCTGGAATTTGCTTTCCATTTATCGTACTGGCCGGACGATTCACGGAATTTTACGATGATTCTTCCCGTAGTAAAATTTTCCTGAGGGTAAGCGTCGATTATCACTGCCACCATTAAAAACAAAAAAATTGTAAAACCCTTCATAAGATTTTTCGTATTAATTAATAAAACTGTGGTAGTATAGACAAAAAAGTCGGAAAAATGTTACATAGAATTGGAAATAATATTGTGAAACCATTGACGTTAAGTCAAATAACACTTATTTCGCAAATAATTCGTATTTTTGAATAATGTATTAGTTAAAGGTGGAATGATGAGTTCGTTTAAAAATATAGCTTCTTTGGTGCTGGCAATAATAATAACAGTTATTGTATTTGCGATATTTATCAAGCTGTTCCAGGCAGCTCTAAGCGTTTTGTTCAGCGTGGTTTTTATAGTTATCATACTGGTAGTGGCTTTGCCCGTGTGGATTATCATAAAAAAGAAATTTTTTAAATAGGAAATAAACGAAAGTATATATGAAGAAAACCCTATACTTTACAACCATACTCTTTGCTTTTATTATATACGATGCCAGGCCTGCAGCTAACCCTTTTCTTGTGGATTTAGCCAGGACTTTCTCGAGGGATATTTTCGAGATGAACGGAGTGCCCTATATGGAGCCGGTGGTTCAGGTAATGAATGCCGTATCCAATTCCAGGTTTTTCAACAGCGCATACATACCTAAGTATGCAGAGAAACCGTACTTTAAGTTCAGTATTAATGGAATGATGGGATTCGTGCCTGAATCCAAAAAGTGGTATTCACCGCAAATGCCAAATGAGCAATTAACTTACGAAGGATTTGCCAAAGGTAATTATGGAACTATCGGATATGATATTGCCACCCAAAAGTTTAAAATTAATATTGCAGATACAGCAGAGCTAATATACTTTATGTTTAAAGGCATGATATACGACGGTATTCAGAATAAAAGCCTGCAGGTACCTGCCAAAGCAGCTACTGCCCTTGGAAATAACCAGGCTGTATTCCCTCTGCCTGATAGCGTATTAAAAGACCTGTTCAAAAATCTGTCGGTAGATTTTAATGGATATAAACTTAAATTCTATGATTATCTGCCTCCGGAATTAAGAGACAGCGTCGAAAAGCTTCTTGTCCAGTTCCCGGACGCTTTTACTTTACCGCCTGGTTCAGACCTTAGCACTCTGTTTGCAGCTGTACCGCAATTAGAAATCGGTTCTTTATATGGCACAGAATTGCTGTTAAGGTTCATACCTCCTGTTAATATGGGCGAAACAGTAGGTGATTTTGCTTTCTGGGGCATTGGTTTGAAGCATAATGTTTCACAATACTTCAACAGGTCGGAGAAACCTGAAGGCAGGGTGTTTGATCTTGCCCTGCAGGTTGTTTACCAGGGTACCAGCCTTGAAAACAAAGTTGGCGTTACAGGGGCCGACCTAAAAGCAAATGCTACTATGTGGGACCTGAATATACATGCCAGTAAGAGTTTTATCGATATAGTTGATTTATATACGGGATTTTCGGTCGAATTTATCGATATATCAACAGAGTATAACTACTTCTTGCCAATGGAACTTCAGATTCAGCTTGGCCTAAGGCAGGTTAATCCGCAAACGGGAGAAATTTATCCAGTAAGCCCTGAATTCCCGGGTGATAACTCTCCTCAAAAAGCAGAACTTTCGCTGAAAGATACTAATTACAAATGGATTATCGGTGCATCTAAGCAAATAGGCAATTTTGCTATTCATGCTGATTTCAGCATGAGCAAAATTAATATGGCCACATTAGGTATAGAATATAAATTTTAATTCCGGAGCAGTTTTGTTAATAATCGATGGGAAAAAGGTATCTGCCGAAATTAAACAGGAAATAAAAGAGAAATCGGCAGAGATTTTTGCAAAATATAATAAAAAGCCGGGCTTGGCTGTACTGCTCGTGGGCGACGACCCTTCCTCGGCAGTATATGTTAATTCGAAGGAAAAAGCCTGCAAAGACCTTGGTTTTAATTCAATAGTCCTGCGCAAGCCGGCTGAAACTACCCAGGACCAAGTGCTGGATATTGTAAATAAATGGAATGCTGATCCCGAAATACACGGTATACTTGTGCAGATGCCCCTGCCAAAGCATATCGACGAGCATAAAGTGATTATGGCTATCAACCCTGATAAAGATGTGGACGGTTTCCATCCCGTCAGTGTCGGCAGGCTTGTGATTGGCCTGCCCGGGTTTGTTTCATGCACTCCCGCAGGTATTATGGAATTGCTGCGCCGATATGAAATAAACCTGAAAGGGAAACATGTCGTCGTACTCGGCAGAAGCAACATTGTCGGCAAGCCGGTTGCCAACCTGTTGTACCAAAAAACGCCCTACGCCAATGCAGTTGTAACAATTGCCCACACCGGGGCAGGCGATATTACACAGTACTCCAAAATGGCTGACGTACTGGTTGTGGCCGTCGGCGTGCCCGAAATGATTAAAGCTGAACACATAAAAGAAGGTTGTGTAATTATTGATGTAGGTATAAACAGAAAAGAAGACTCTACACTCGAAAAAGGATACAAGCTGGTAGGTGACGTGGATTTTGAAAGCGTAAAAGATAAAGCATCGGCTATTTCCCCTGTTCCCGGCGGAGTAGGCCTTATGACAATTGCAATGCTTATGAATAACACATTGATTTCGGCGATGAATCATTTCGGTATCGGCCAATGAAAAAAAAACACGATTTCGTCATTATCCACGAAGACGATGATATCGTAGTAATATCCAAGCAGGCCGGAGTCCTGACTATACCTGACAGGTACAATAAAGAGCTTCCAAATATCTACCGGATTCTTACAGAGAAGTATAGTTCAATTTACACAGTTCACAGGCTGGACAGGGACACCAGCGGTGTGATGGTTTTTGCTAAAACCCCGGAAGCCCACAGGCACCTTAACCTTCAGTTCGACAACCAGCAGGTAGGCAAGTATTATCATCTCGTATTAGCCGGGGTAGTAAACAAAGATGCAATCAGCATAGACATCCCTATAGCTGCCGATCCATCCAAGCCTGGTTTGTCGTTCCCGTCGGCTCGCGGTAAAGAATCGCTGACTAACCTCAGGGTATTACAGCGTTTCAGAGGCTCGTCGCTTGTAGAATGCGAACTTGTGACCGGGCGCCACCACCAGTTACGCGTACACTGCGCCACGATAGGCCACCCGCTCCTTGTCGATCCTGACTATGCCGGCACGGCAGAATTCTTCCTTTCGTCGGTAAAACGTAAATTCAAACTGGGAAAGAAACAGGAAGAAAAACCCATAATCTCGCGGCTGACTATGCATTCGCAAAAAATATCATTTAATCACCCTAATGGCATTGGGATAGTGAGTTACGAAGCTGAATACCCTAAAGATTTTTCAGCACTATTGCAGGCTTTGGGGAAACACTCACCCTTGCCTGAATATTATATGAAAACTGAAACTTTCGAAGATGAATAAACTGATTTTTATCTGTTTATTACTATCCTGTAAGTAAAATTATTAATTCCGTTATCAATATCTAAGAAATATGTTCCCTGGGGCAGCCCGGCAGTTACCAACGAGTATTCTCCCTGCCCTGCTGTTTTCTTAACTTTGCAGTCAATCCTTTTGCCTTGCAAATTGAATAACGAGATTTCATAATCATCTCCAGTTATATTCAACTGTGCTTTTGCTTTAATAAACACTTCGTCTTCGGCAGGATTGGGCCATATTATGAAATAATCATCTGCTGTCTGCCTGATTCCAGTATCGGGTTTGGATTTTATTTTTATGGTATCGATTATCCTTACATCAGCCGATGATGCTGCAAGCTGCAATTCGAATCGCCCCGGCTCGAGAATAAAGTCATGAATTGATGTATCGTAAACACTTAGGTTGTTTATGCAAAGTTTTAATGAATCGGCAATGGTTTTACCCTTTTTGATATTAATTCTTTTAAATGCAGTAAGCCATTTCAAAGGCCTGGGGTATTTGCTGTCGAGGCTACGGCAATATAGCTGGACAATTTCATCTCCGTCCATTTTCCCTTCGTTTGCAATATTGAAAAATACAGG
>DAINRZ010000081.1:0-10304 GCA_036741575.1 Kapaibacterium sp. (SeqCode) | reverse complement strand
AGGCATGGTGCAGCACTTTGGGATATACTAAGGAAGAAGTCCTGGGAAGGAACTTTTCGGAATTCATTCACCCCGATTTATCGGAACATTTTAAAGAGAATTTCCCGAGATTTAAAAGTATGGGATATATCCTTGGAGTAGTATTCGAGATGGTCAAAAAGGACGGTTCAATTATTGTTGTATCATTCGATGGAAGAATAGGCAGGGACAATGCAGGCAATTTCAAGCAAACCCATTGCATTTTGAATGATATAACAGCAAAAAAGATTGCCGAAGATGAACTAAGAGAATCGCATGAATTGAACCAGCAAATTATTAATTGTGCAAACGAAGGGATTATCGTTTACGATAAAAACCTATGCTACATGGTGTGGAACCCTTATATGGAGAGTATGACAGGTATGCCGGCGAATAAAGTGATTGGCAAAAGCCCGCTTATTGTGTTCCCCTTCCTTGCAGGTACCGGATTGATGGAACATTTGAATGGTATCCTTAATGGCGCCGGAAGCAGGCAATTAGAATTTGAATGCGTTCTGCCGGACGGACAAGTGCTGTGGATTATGGACAACAGTTCTCCTCTTCGTAACTCGAAAGGTGAAATAACCGGAATAATCGGAGTGGTCAATAATAATACAGAAAGAAAAAAATACGAAGAGCAATTGCATTTAAATTCGCTGGTGCTCGACCAAATACAGGACTGCGTAACAGTAACTGACTTAAACGGCAATATTACATATGTAAATCAGGCCGAAGTTCTAAGGATGGGATACAGTAAGGACGAAATAACCGGCAAGAGTGTTCGCCACTACGGCGAAAGCAAGAAATATGGGGCAAGCCAGGATACAATTATAAACGAAACCCGAAAGCACGGCTGCTGGAGAGGCGAGGTTGTTAATACCACAAAGGACGGCAGTGAGATAATTATGGATTGCCGGACAACGGTATTCTATGATACTAATGGCAATCCTAAAGGTATGTGTGGAATATCTACAGACGTTACAGAGAGGATAAAAACAGAATCGGCGCTTAGGGAAAGCGAAGAAAAGTACCGCCTGCTGCACGAGAACGCCGGTATTGGGATAGGATATTTCTCGCCGGAGGGGACAGTAATTTCTTTCAACCAGGTAGCTTCCAGGCTGATGAATGGGAAGCCTGATGATTTCGCAGGGAAAAATGTTTTAGATTTGTTTGAAGGCGATGCAGCAAAATCATATTTTGAGCGTATTCAAAAAGCCTGTGAATCAGATATTCCACAGTCGTATGAAGACTTTGTCGATTTGCCATCCTCCCGCAAATGGTTTATTAGCACTTACACAAGACTAACCGATGTTTCCGGTAAAACTCTCGGTATCCAGATTATCTCGCAGGATATTACGGAATTGAAAGAGCAAGAGAAAACTGCCAGAGAAAATGAAAACAAATACAGGACTCTTTTCAATAATCTGGCTGAAGGTGTGGCGCTGAATGAAATTATTTATAATGAAAAGGGTGAAATGATTGATTACCGCATACTTGAAGTAAACGATTCGTTTTACCTGCACGCCGATTATTCTGCAAAAAATGTTATAGGCAGGAAAGCAACAGAGATATACGGCATGGAGAGTATTTATATAAAATCATTCTGGTATGCACACAAGGACAGCAAAAAATCTGCATTTACCGAAATGTTCAGCCCCCTATCGAAAAAGCATTATTACGTCATCACATCGCCTTTCGAAAACGGCAAGTTTATTACTTCTTTCATGGATATAACCGAAAGGAAACAGACGGAAGAGGCATTAAAGCTGAGCGAAGAGAAATTCAGGCAGATAGTTGAAAATTCAAATGAAATATTCTACAGGCAATACCTAGAGGATGGCAAATTTGAATATACCAGCCCAAAATTTGAAACTATTTTGGGATATACAGAATACGACCTGCAATTAATGGGATATGCCGAGCAGATTAACTTTATTCACCCTGATGATATCGAATCCCTGGCAAGCTTTCGAAGGGATATTATCGAAGCAGATTCTGTTGGTATTAATCTGATAGAAAGGGAATTCAGGTTAAGAAGTAAATCAGGTGAATACAAATGGATTCAGGGCAGTTATTCGCTGGTAAGAAACGATGCGGGCGAGCCCCAATTGGTAGCCGGTTCGTTGCGGGATATAACGCAGAGAAAAACATATGAATTAAGACTTTCGGAACTCAACAGGCTGATGGCAAAAGCACAGGAAATTGCGCTTCTTGGGTTTGGGACTTATGGCCTGATCGACGACAATGTCATTTGGTCCGATGAAGTATCTGATATCTTTGGTTTTCCCAAAGGCTCCGGCGCACCACGGTTCGACGAGCTAAAAACTTACGTGCATCCGGATGACATGGAGGTATTTATTGAAGGTATTAACAAAGTAACGATATCCGGCCAGCCTTTTCATCAGGAACTGAGGATTCGGAGGCCTGACGGAGAAGTAAGGCATATTATAGCTTATATCGAGCCTTCAGACATTAACTGTGGCATAACAAGCAAACTTTTCTGTGTAATGCAGGATATCACTAACAGTAAAATAATCGAGGAAGCTTTGCTGCAAAGCGAGAAAAGGTTCAGCGATATAGCAGCAACTATCCCCGGAGCTATTTACCAGTTTGTAATGAAGCCTGATGGGAAAATCGTTATACCATTCATGAGCAAGAGCGCAGAATTATTGTTCGAAAGAATTATCGATGAACTGATGAATACGGAAAACCTGTTTAAAAACCTTCATCCGGACGATGTTGAAGGTATGTGGTTAACCATAAGGGAATCTGCTGAAAAATTGAGCCAATGGAAGAACATATTCAGGATTCGAACAAAGGCAAACGGCTACAAGTGGATTAGCGGAGTATCTATCCCGAATAAAGCAGATGACGGAAGTATATGCTGGAACGGTGTTCTGACTGATATTACCGAAAGTAAAATGGCGGAATTTGAATTGATGCTGAGCCGCGAACGTTACCAGAACTTCTTGCAGAATGCATACGAAGGTATTTACCTGACTGAATTTGACAAACCTATCGATACTACGCTGCCAATCGAAGTGCAAATCGATAAAATATACGAGAACGCCTATATGGCCGAATGCAACCTTGCTCTGGCAAAAATGTACGGCTTTGGCTGCCCAACCGATTTTATCGGCAGGAGAATGATTGATTTTCATGGAGGGGTGAATTTCGATGCAAACAGGGCCATGTTCAGGAATTTTATCGAGTCGGGGTACAAGTTTAATGGCTACGAAAATCAGGAACTCGCCGATGACGGAAAAATCCTCTGTTTTTCGAATAATGCAGTAGGCGTGGTAGAAAACGGTTTATTGATTCGAATCTGGGGCACGACTCTCGATATAACAGCAAATAAAATTTCAGAGAGAATCCTGAAGGAGAGCGAGCGAAGATACAGGGTTTTCGTCGAAACTGCCAACGAAGGTATTTGCAGCATCGATGAAAAAAGTATAATTGTTTTTGTTAATAGTAAAATGGCTGAATTGCTTCTATACAGCACCGATGAATTAATCGGCATGAACTTCGACAGCCTGATATTTAATAATGACAGGCAAAAACACAAATTGGAGATGGAGCAAAGGTATAATGGTATAAACGGATTTTATGAAAGAAAGCTAAAACGAAAGGATGGTACCGGCATTTGGACCTATGTTTCATCAAGCGCAATATTCGACGAACACGGAAGTTTTATAGGTTCTTTTGGCATGTTTACGGATATTTCTCACAAAAAGGAAATGGAAACCGACCTGATAGAAATCAACGATTTATTAGATTCGGTAAATGAAGCCCAGTCTGCATATATTGCAAAAGGCGACTCGCGGGCGGTATTCGAAAAATTATTATCTATTTTGGTTAAGTTAACAAAAAGTGAGTTCGGATTTCTGGACGAAGTACTGAAAGACGAAAAAGGCACGGTCTTTAAACTTAACCTGGCTATCACCGATTTATCCTGGAATCAAGAATCAATCGTGCTGTATCGTCAGTTAACAGAAAGGAAGCTTGAATTCCGCAATTTAGACAACCTGGCCGGACTGCCAGCAAAGACCGGTGAAATTATTATTTCGAACAATCCGGGCAAAGACAAAAGATCCGGTGGATTACCCAATGGGCACCCGAATATAAGGAACTTTATGGGTATTCCATTGTATTTTGGCGGCGATCTGGTCGGTGTTGCCGGTATTGCGAATTCGCCGGTTGAGTACCAAGAAAAGATTGCCGATTTCCTTAGGCCGTTTCTCTCGGCTTGTTCCAGTATTATTTATGCTTTCAGGAACGAGCAAAAGAGGAAGTTGCTAATGGATAACCTAATTGAGAGCGAAGAAAAATTCAAGAGTATATTTATGAATGCCCCCTTGCTTATTGCACTAATCAAACCCGAAGACGGTTTGTATGTAGAAGTCAATAACGAATTCCTGAGAACAGTTGGTTATAATAAAGATGAAATAATAGGAAAAACTTTCGAGGAGATTGGGATTCCGGGAGCTATTGAAAGAGAGATCATTCAAAAGTTCATTATTGGAAATCAGGATTTTATTAACTTTGAAATTCCTATAGTTACAAAAAACGGCAACGAGATAATATGCCTTTTCAATGCCGATTTAATAACTATCGGGGGCAATAAAAGGCTGTTGACGATTGCGCAGGACATTACCATGCGAAAAGCTGCCGAAAAAGCGCTGGGCGAAAGCGAAGAAAAATATAAAACAATTTTTGATACCGCACCGACTGTGATTCTTTCAATCGATATGAATGGAATGATATTCGATTGCAACAAAAAAATTAAGAATTTATTGTATTATGAGACATATGAGATTATCGGAAAAACGTTCGATGACTTTTTCCTTCCGGATAATAAATCCGATATCTTTTATATTATTCAGGATATTGCAAGCCAGGGTTTCTCGAAAAATATAGAATACCGGCTTGTGTGCAAGAACGACGAGGTTGTCGATGTCCTGATTAATGCAACTGCCATAACAGGGAATGAAGGAGAGTTAACAGGAATTTTATGTTTTATCGACGATATATCCGAGTTTAAGAGAATTAACAGGGAAATTGAGGAACAAAAAGAACAATTAAGAAAATTGGGGCAATACATTGAAATGGTCAGGGAAGAAGAAAAAAGTGAGATTGCTTACCTGATTCACGACGATATAGGCCAGGCCCTGACAATCATGAAACTGACCTTGAAGCTTTTGCAGGATGAAATCACCGGCGCTAACAGCCCGGCTGATGATTATATTGCTCAACTATACCAGACAATTGATTCCACAATAGAGAAAGCGAGGATTATTTCATCGGAACTCAGGCCGCAGATATTAGACCATTTGGGGCTGATTCATGCCATCGAATGGCAGGCCGAAGAGTTCTCTAAAAGGGCAAAAATTAAATGCGGGTTTACGAGTGCCGACGGTTTACCCGAAATCAGCAATTTTGTTTCATTGGTATTGTTCAGGATTATGCAGGAAATCTTGGCTAATATTGCAAGGCATTCACAGGCCGATAAAGTAAAAATTAATTTAGATATTATCGGCGGAAATATTATATTGGAAATTAATGATAACGGTATTGGAATAGAAAATGATAAGATTAACGACCCCAAATCATTTGGTTTGATGGCTATTATGGAAAGAGTAAAAGTAATAAGAGGTAGCCTTAAGATTGAAGGCAGAAAAGGAGAAGGGACTTTCGTTAAAATTATTGCACCATTGGAGGCCGAATAAAATATGATTAAAGTTATTATTGCCGATGACCATGCTATAGTTAGGCAGGGTATTGTAAAGATTTTGGAAAAAACAGGCGATATAAATGTGCTCGACGAAGCATCGAACGGAAGGGAGCTACTCGAGAAAATAAGGATGAACTCTTATAATGTGCTTGTGCTCGACCTGAATATGCCCGGAAGAAGCGGCCTCGACCTGATTAGCGACGTATTGTCCTACAATCCGGCAATTGCGATCCTTGTCCTGAGCGTCAGTTCCGAAAAGCAAATTGTGCTGAACGCTCTTAAACAGGGAGCCATGGGATTTATGACCAAAGAAAGCGCCCCCGAGGAACTAATCGAGGCCATCAGGATAGTAAACTACGGGGAGAAGTATATTTCGAAAACATTGGCGGGAAAGCTGGTTATCGAGTTGACAGAATCGGGCGGCGATAAGCCTCACGAGAAATTATCACCAAGGGAATACCAGACACTTTGCATGATTGGCAACGGGCTACCCATGAAGCAGATTGCCGGCGATATGAATTTAAGTATCAAAACAATAAGCACTTACAGAACGAGGATACTGGAAAAACTTCATCTGTCCAACAATTATGAATTGATGCAGTATGTCATGAAGAATAACCTCGGCAAAGAATAATGCATTGCTGCTTTGCGGCGTTCATATCTCCATAATTAGTAGTTTTAAATGCTACTTAAGGCCTGGCATGAAGCCGGTCAACGTGAAATACTGCCTGTCGTTTATTTGTTGTAACTCAATAGTTTTAAACCGGGATTTCGAATGATAAACTACGGAATAATCAGGCCTGATGAAGCAGATGAAGCTGCCCTGCTAATTCATCATATTTTTATGAAATTTGAACCAATGACTATCTGCAATATGTTGGACTCCGATAAAAACATTTTACTGCAATCATACCTGATGAGATACCAAGCCCGGGCCGGATTGGCAATTGTAGCCCGCGAAACAGAAAACAGCAGGATAATAGGCAGCCTTACTCATAAAGATTATATCTTGCCGCCCACACCGGACTTACCTGAGGAATACCTTCCGTATATAGCAATGTACGAGCAGGATATAGCTATGTGCCATGAGCTCGAAAAACCACTGAATAAAAAGAAATACAAACCGGGAGAGCTTTTTCAGCCTTTCCAGATTTGCGTATTGCCCGAATACGGCGGCAGAGGAATTGCTTCGCATCTTGCAGCAATGTCCGTCAATCTCGGCAGGCGGCTCGGTTTCCGCGAAGCGATTGCCGAATGCTCTGTCATGGGTTCGCGCAGGGCATTTGAGAAAAACGGGTTCAAAGTCATCAATGCATTGCCCTTCAAAGACTATGAGTTTAAAGGCAGCAAACCGTATGAATCGATTGACGGTGAGCTGTTCCTGCTCTGGCGTGAACTTTAACGAAATGTATTCAGGGCCAATGAAAAAGTCAATTAAGTATATCCAAAATGTTTGTGGGGAATATTTTTCAAGTACTAATTTTTACTAATAGTTACAAATATCCAGACTATAAAGGACAACTCTTATAAACTGATCTAATTAATGATATATGAATAAATTTTCATAAATTATTTTACAATAATTTGCACTTTTTAGTGATTTATAACTGAAAAACAATCAGGAACTTAGTATTAATCAATATTTAAAAAGTATTCATATTTTATTGTATTAAATTCATATTACATTCATAAATGATTCATATTTGTTAATGAACTTTTTCAATAAGGCTGTTTTTGTGCGGATTTTAAAGATTACAATAATTAAAAGAATATTAATTTTTATTTTAATTTAAAATTTATTAATATTCATTTATTAAAAATGAACAATTTTTAAAACATATTACTTGGATTTCGCTAAATCTAATGGTTACATTAATTAACAGAATATTAATAATAATTGAGTAGATTTGAAGAGAACTGCTTTAGACTATTTGCTTAAAGTACGATTGCCTATTACATTGTTTGCCATAGCTGCTTCGATTGCCGTAACATATTTCGTTACCAGGGCCGAGCGCGACGGAGTGGGTTATGCCCCCTGGCAGCCCATTGCTTTCTCGCATAAACTGCACGCAGGGCAAATGGGCATCGATTGCCAGTATTGCCATACAAGCGTCACCAAAACGAGGCACGCGGGGATTCCTGCGGCAAGTATTTGCATGAATTGCCATTCCATTGCAAGAAAAGATAAGCCCGAAATCATCAAGCTGACAAAATTCTTCAATGAGAATAAGCCGATACCATGGAAAAGAGTGCATAAAGTGCCCGATTATGCCTATTTCAACCACAGTATGCATGTTAATAAAGGCATCGATTGCAGGCATTGCCACGGCGAAGTCAATAAAATGGATGTTGTGGGGCAGCAGCATTCGTTTACAATGGGCAGTTGCCTGAACTGCCATAGGAATCCCGAAGCAAAAATGCCAGAACTTACGGGAAAAATCAACAAAGGCCCCGAATATTGTAATGCATGCCATAGATAAGGATAAATAAATGGAAAATAAAAAATATACTACTGAAAAAACAAAAAGGCGCGGATTTCTTGCCGTTGCCGGAGCGCTGGCTGCAGGTGTACTGATAAAACCTTTTACCGCAGCCAAAGCTTCTAAGATTGATAGCCCTGGCCACAAAGGCAACAAGAAATCCGTTTCTGTTAAAATAAATCCATCAGCAGTCAAAAGAAATTCTAAAGGTACAAGTGTATGAATAAGTCTGATACTCCTATGCATATAAATGATGAAGATTCTATGCCGCGTACCTTCGATGGCAGGGACGAGTTCCCCGATACAGTGACGCAGGATTTCGACCCCGAACAACTGCCGCCGCTTTCACGCCGCCGTTTCATGGCATTACTTGGGGCATCGGCAGCATTTGCCACTACTGCATGCACTGATTACCGCGACAAGGGCGAAATTGTACCGTATAACAATAAACCGGTTGACGTAATGCCCGGCAAAGCTAATTACTATGCATCTTCGGTAAGTAATGGAATGAACAATTACGGTGTACTGGTGAAAACCCGCGAAGGCAGGCCGGTCAAAATCCAGGGCAATCCTGAACATCCTGTAACAAAAGGGAAAATCGACAACCAGGCAGAGGCTTCTATACTCAATCTTTACAGCCCCGAAAGAATCGACAGCCCGAAGAAAAAGAATTACGGCATGCTCCAGGATATTCCCTGGAAAGATGTAGATCAAATTATAAAAGAAGCTCTGGCCGGCGCCTCCAAAAGCGGCAAAGAGATCGCAATTGTCTGCAATTCAATACTTTCACCCTCCTATTTCCGCCTGCTTAACGAGTTTAAATCAAAGTATTCAACTGCGAAAATTTATTCCTACGAATTATTTAACGATGAAGCAAGGCAGCAGGGATGGAAAGCCTGCTACGGCAACGGTTTGTTTCCTCTAATAAAATGGGAAGAAGCAAAGACTATTCTGCTTCTGGATGCCGACGTTATGGGCAGCGAGGGTAACCATACCGAAAATGCCAGGCTTATTACAGGCAGTAGAAATCCCGATATGCCAGATACATTCAACAGGCTCTACTGCGCCGAAAGTGTTTTCTCGCTCACCGGGCTCAGCGCTGATTACAGATTCAGGTTGACACCGGAAATGCAATTTTCTTTTGTAATGTCGCTGATAAATGAACTTTTGTCGAAGGGTGCAATACCATATCCAAAGGATATCCAGTTTTCTGATTCTGCTTATTCGATAGTTAAATTTGCTGCAGATAATAAATTAAATGAAAAACATTTAAAATATTTAATTGAAGACCTGGCGGCTTGCAAGGGCAAGTCGATTGTATATTGCGGCGATAAACTACCTGAAAAAGTACATATTGCCGTGAATGTATTAAATGAATTACTCGGCAATAATAAGCTTTACTCCGGGACTAAGCCTGTCAGGCTGGCTGAGTATTCAGCCTACGCGGATTTAGCAAATTTAGTAAAATCCATGAAGGCAAAAACTGTTGGCGTAGTAATTAATATAGATTGCAATCCAGTATTCAATATGCCAATGGATGTGGATTACGAAAATGGACTGAAAAATGTTCCGATGGTAATTACTATGACTCAGGCCGAAAACGAAACAAGCCTTGCAAGCCACTACGTCCTGCCATTAAATCACGATCTGGAAAGCTGGGGCGATTACCAAACCCGCGGAGGCGTTATTACTCTGCAGCAGCCGGTAATAGAGCCGCTCTACAATACCCGGCAGAAAGAAGCTATACTGCTTAACTGGATTGCCGAAAAGGAAAGCGACAAGCCTGGCAAGGAATATCACAAGTACCTGATGGATTACTGGAGTAAAGAAATTTATCCGAAACTAAACCTTGCAGCGGATTTTAATTCATTCTGGTATTCAGCCCTGCACGACGGATATATTACCATAGAAAAAGCTGCCTCAGCAAATAATGCATCCGACAGCCTGAATACATCTGCTGTAGTAGCAGCCCCCGAATCGAGAGCAATTAATTATTCTGTACTGGCATCCCAAAAACCTGACGAGAAAAAAGGCTTCACCGTCGTCCTAAAGAACAATTACACAATCGGCGACGG
>DAINRZ010000080.1:0-10466 GCA_036741575.1 Kapaibacterium sp. (SeqCode) | reverse complement strand
AAGCTTAATTTTATGTGTATCCAACATTTTTACATAAGCTTTATTACCATCGGCAAAGCGCATCAGGTTTTCAATTGAGATTGGAGCTGTCAAAGATAACCCGGCAACCTCTACCCTATTTGCAATATCCACAATACCGGGCTTATTTATCAACAGCTGGTCGAATACAATTCCCTTATTGTTATTCAGGTAAATATACTGAGTTCCAGAGCCGTCAAATTCAAATATCCTGTTATTAGTCCTGATAGTATCGTCGTCGAATATTATATTTCCTCTTATCTTTATTGGATTAAGGGCCGATGAGCCGCAGTCGAACTGCCCGTTTTTAACGTGCAGGAAATCCCTTATTATCAACTCATTTCCTGTTGACAGGCTCACCCAGTTGAAGGACCCTCCTTCGGCATTATCAATCGTCAGCGATTGGACTTCCGCAGGCAGGCCTGTGCCCACTTCCTGCTCTTCGATACTGTTATTAAATATATAATGAGCAATGCCAAAATTCCTGACGCTCGTCGATTGAACTGCCCCCCTTAGCCCGTCTGCCAGTGCGGCAATACCGTCGGCGCCTTCGATTGTAAGTGTACAACTGTTCTCAAGGTTGAATGATATAGCCTTGATGTATGTACTCGGTTCAATATCCAAATGCCCCTGGGTACCGCTATAGTTTACAACGTTAACGGATTTAATATCCGGTTGGACCGCGTTTGGTACAGTTACTTTGTTTCCGTTGCTGATATAGGCTTCGTGGAAATTAAACTGCGGGAAAGCGCCTGCAGCCACACCGCCGTAACCGGCATAAGACCATGTATTCCCGTCGTCCCACGGGCCGTCCTGCCGCGAATAGAATTTAAGGCTGGTAAGCTCGGCAACAAGGAAACTGCCGGCCAGTATATTATTATTCAAAGACTGGTTTGTCGTGATAGTTTTTTCGCCGACGAGAAGCACCGAATACGGCGGGGGAGACATATTGTCCGGGTCGGCCGTATAAAATTGATTCAATACCGTCCAGTTGACATTACCGCCCCTTTTATCATCGGGGTCGAGAAAAGTCAGGGTCAGGTTATGTGTCCTGGTGCCAAGTGCAAATCCGTTGTGGGTGGTAAATGTCCAATATCTTTGGATATTTCTCGCAAGGTCAATATTGACACCGTTTTGTGCAATATTAGCAGGATCATTCCCATAGTTTATCCCCTGGACTTTGCCGGTAGTACCCGAACCCGCATTAAATTCTATAAGTGCCGGTGTGTAATCGTCGCTTGCACCGATATGGAAAAGCACATTTTGGTTGCCTGCATTGCTTACTTCCATTCTAAGAGCGCCGTCCACATGGCCCAATGCCGATGGCGAGCGGTTAACCTGCCCGAGGTCGCCGGCGCCGCCGCGGGTCCATATTTCAACCCTCTGGCTGTTAGTCCTTGCATTTATTACCGATTGGTTCCCCTGATCGAACAGCAGGTTATTTCTAACGTAAAGAATTGAATTATCATTCGACAATGTAATGCTGCCGGAAGCTTTTTTAACAATGAAATCATAGAAAGGTTCATTGTTCATCGAAGTACCGGATTGTGTGTTTGTATAGGCGTTTGAATTATAAAACACCTGATTGCCGGTTCCATAAAATGTCATCTGGCGCGGGCCGCCTGCATCCCATCCCCTTCCGTCGGGTGTAAACCTGCCCATATTGGTAAAGTTACCGCCCACGAACATATTTTTGCCGTTCAGGTCGAGCGTACCATAGGTGTCTATCAGGACGTCGTTAAGCACATAATTATTAGCATCGAGCAAAGTCAGTGCACAGTATTGGTTGGGCGTACTGCTGAACCTCGTCTCTTTAATATCAAGGTTATATATCGGCTTCAGTGAGCTCATAGAGTGGCTTTGGCCTGAATTCAGGAAATAAGCTGCACCAACAATACCGAACTGTAAAGTACCGCCGGTTACGTCGCCGATGGATGCCTGCGAAACATAATCATAGCCGCCGTTTGTCGGATTGGCATAAATAATAGTACCGCCCGACCACGAGAGTGTACTGCTCGATTTAAGGCCAAATCCGTAAATATCGCCGTATTGATTACTATAGTCATTTACGACAGTAATAGACCCGCCCGAAATCGAAAGATTAATAGACGAATTGGAATTTCTGTTGGAAAAGCAGGCAGATACTATCATCTGACCCGACGAAACATTAAGCCTTGTACCTGTTTCGTATAGGAAGTTTTCGTTATTGCCTGTTCCTATTCTAAGAGTACCGCCTGAAATATCTATTAATGAGTTGCCCGAAGTAACCATGTCGTCGCCAACCCTGATTTCACCGGTAGGTATTTCAAAACCGGAATTAGCGCCCATATAAAAATCCCATGCGTCGAAAATCGGATCGTTGCCCGAACTGTTGTCATTACCTTCGTTGCTGTAATCAACCCAAAGCGTCTGGTTTACTTCGTGCCGGAAAATTCCGGAAGCCAGAGTAAACCTGTAATCATTGCCCTGAATAGCTGTCGAGAGATTGGAAGTAAACCCGGTTGATTGATTAATCACCCTGTCATTCAATCCTCCGGCTTTATTAATTTCAATATTCCTGAAATCCCAGTTGCCACCGCCGGTAATCGTAGTATTGCCAGAACCGGAAATTACTAACCGGGTATTCGTCGTTCCGCCAAAATTCAGGTCGAGTACGCGCCCTGCCCCGGCAGCAGTATTTGAAATATTACCCCATACTGTTAAGGTATCATACCTGTCGTTAGCTCCCGTTTGTCCTATTGCAGCATTGTTGCCGGCAATAAGATCCCCTTTTATTCTTAGGTGCTTATTGCTGCCCCTGTTGAAATTCAAAGTGCCGTTATTTGTCTGGCCAATCCTTAAAAGCCCGATAGACAAAGCAGAATCGGTAACATTATATGTAATTGCATCGTTATCGTCGATATAAACAGTATCCATTTCAAAATATCCGGGGCTGATAATACTGGCAGTACCGGCATGAGATATATTAGACCAATTATTCGGGTCGTTCCAGTTGCCGTTAGCGCGGGAATAGAATATCCTGCCTAAGAAAAACGTAGCGGGTTCGCCTGCAGTCCAGTCCCCATTAAGGGAATACATATCATTAACCTGCAATCTGGAGGCATCTATACCGAATGAAGCGCCTGCATTGTTCTCCCAGCCGGTAGCCGCCACATACCTGCCGGGAATATATTTCAGCCTGTTGCCTGTTACGTCTGTGGGCAGGAAATAAAACTCGTATCTGGTATCAGGCTGTAATGCTGTCAGGTTAGTAACACCGACATTATTTACAGTCCAGTATTTCTTCAGCATATTATTCCTGCCTGGCTGCCTGTTGGGATGCTGGGGCGCAACAACCTTTACTTCAGTCCTTGCAGCATTGAAATTTGCCCTGGCGCTAAGTATTGCAGGATTATAATCGCTTCCGATACCAACGGGGTAAGTAAACGATCTGGTAACATTATTCCCGTTAGCATGAAGCTTGATAAGATTGCCAGCCGATGAAGTCCCGTTGAATTGAATCATCCTGTTGGGGCCTAACGATGCAGAAGGCTCGATAGCACCCGATGTACCAATAGTTATATTCTTATCGGTTACTTGTACCAACGAAGGCTTTACAAAGTTTAATTCATTATCGACCTGAATATTCTGGTCAAGGATAAGGTAACCTGCACTTTTATCCAGGTGGAGTTTATTGAATACAGTTGTACTGGTGCCGCTGCAATGCTGGTTTGTATCCCCATCGAATGTAACTGTTTCGGTGCCGTTTTGGTAAGTTGCATTATTTATCCAATTGCCCTTTAGGGATATATCATTATTATTACAGCTGAATATACCGTTAGTCAAAGTCAGGTTCTGATTCAGGCTGATTACATTAGTAAGAATAATGGTATTTGCCGGGGTAATATCAATTTCGAGCGAGGCAGCATTCGCAGGCAAACCGTCTCCGGTGGCCAGGGCGCCCGAAATATACCGGAAATGGCCCATTCCGTGGCTGTTATGGTTATAGTTTCTTATTGTCGTCCTGACATTGCCGGTTGCACCGCTCTGAGTAATACCGTCGGGGCTGCCAATACTGATTTTGCCTCCGCTTTTCAGTTCGAACTGATCGCCCGTTAAAACTTTATCATTAAATATTAGGTGCCCCTTTCCGGTTAGTGTATCCAGCACAGTTACGGAAGAGAGCTGCCTGTCGGCGTCGAGTGTAATCGTTTTATTATTGCCGATAAAAGCCATATCGACAAGGCTCAGCTGCGAAGGATAAGTACCGTCGCTTGCTCCCGAAAAACCGTCCGGAGACCAGCATGCGGGATTATTCCATGCTCCGTCGGCAATGGTATAGTATTTTTTGCCCTGTGGGCTTTCTTCGCCGAGTGCAAAATCCTCGCCGAGTGTTTTGATGTTGGAAGCATGAGCAAAATAAATTCCTGCAGGCTGATCGGTAAGGTCGCCGTCAGTCCAGGTGGTACTCGTTGCATACCTGCGAATGACAAAAGTATTATAATCTGCTCCGTTGCGGATATCGTCGGGGTAAATAAACGTCAGCTTGAGTTCGAATGCCCTGTCCCCCAGCCCGAAGCCTGATTTCGGCCTTGCCGTCCAGTACCTCTGTACATTTTTATCGAGATTGAAAGTGGAAGCTGCTATCTGAGGGTGGTCCACAGGATATGATATAAAGCCTACATAACCGGCAGCGCCCGGATCGCTGATTTGCGCTCCGACGTTAATTTCAACGGGCGTATAATTTGCCGAAGTACCAATTTCATATGTAATTGCAGCAATATCGCCTGTGGATAAATATTTCTGCATTTCTCCGTTTATATGGCCCCTGACTCTTGCCACTGAGCCATCGACAATAACAGTTTTATTATTTGTCCTTGCATCGATAACCGAACTGTTTGTAACAGGGAAATTCAGCGTGCCGTCTATTTCTATGTCGTTATCCATCAGGATAACATTTCCGGTGCCTTTGTTTATAGTCAGATTATAGAAAGTCTCTTTAGCCGAAGTATATATTCTTTGGTTCGAGGTGCCGTTCATGGTGACGGTACGGGTGCCTTCGTTGAATACGCCGCTGTTGCGCCAGTTGCCCCAAATGGAAATATCCCTGTTGTTGGCAGCGGCATCGAAAGTGCCTGCTATAATATTGATACTGTCGGTAATGACTATGTTACTGTTTAAAGTTACTGTGTTGCCGGGATTATTTACTGTCAGAGTAGCCACTGTAGCAGGCAAACCCGTGCCGGTCACCTGTGAGGCAATACCGTTATATTTAAAATGCCCGTTATTGTGTGCACCTTCATTAAAACTGGGAACAGACGTCGTCTGGATATTCCCGTCCGAACCGTCGGCACGGATACCCTGAACATGGCCGATTCCCAGGCCGCCGCCGTTTTTGAGTATAAAGTTACCGGCTCCCGTTACGGTAAACTGCCCGCAATCGAGCATACCGCCCAGGTTAGTCGGCGCTGCTTTCTCGACTACGATAGCCTTTGTAGCATTGATAACTACGTTCTGGTCGAGTGTAACAGTCTTTCCGTTGCCTATCCTGACACTGTCGTCAGGGTCGGGAGTCACATTGGTTGCAGCGCCTGTATAGCCGGCTGTGGACCAAGTATTAGGATCAGTCCAATTACCGTTTGCTATACTGTAGAATACCCTTACAGAGGGTTCGCCGACTATTATAGCGCCTAATGCATCGTGCCCAAGCGACTGCGTGGAATTTGCCGAACGCGTACCGACATCCGATTTGTACCATGTTGTTCCTGTAAGCCTCCGGGTATGGAACTGCAGAGGCGAAGTAGTGCCGAAAGTATTAATATCAATATTTTCGAACCCGACTTTCAGGTTATAAGTCCTGTAGCCAATATCGAAAGAATTATAACCAATTGCAGAGGGAACAGCCAAATCCCATCTGCGGTTGACACCCCTGTTCCAAATAAGGAAACTGCCGCCGTTGCTGTTAAAGAATGCAAGGTCGGTTGTGGAGTTTGTAACTTCAATGTAACCGGGATTGCCGTTAATTCCAAAGAATTGAATTTCCGCAGGCCTGTAGTTTGCATCCCTTCCAACGGCACACAGCTTGTTTGCCGTGGTATCCGCCGGGAACCACATCCTGACAGGGCCGTCGATATGGCCGGTGCCCGGCCTGATAATATTTCCGTTAACGGCAACGAACCTGCCGTTGTCCCTTGCGTATATATTACCCTGATTGAATATCAATAGGCTGTCTATTATTATATTCCTGCCGGCAGCATTCTGAATAACCACATTACCGCCGCTTTTGTCCGTCATCAGCTTGAAAAATCTCTCCGATTGATTTTTTGTGATAGTCTGGTCGGCTGTGCCGTTGAACCGGACAAAACTGAAACCGGGCTCGAATGTTCCGTTGTCTGTCCAGTTGCCGGCAATGGAAAGAGTATCGCTGAAGGTGGACGAAGAAGCGCCGAAACCTCCAAAGTAAGAGCCGGAATTTATCGTTAGCCCGGCAGCTATAGACATATCGCCTTCGTAGTAATATTTGCCGGGGCCATCAACTATAACATTATAAAATGCCCTGTTTTCAGATTTGATGATATTTGTATCTGTTGCTGAATTATTCCTGAAAGTAACATTGCGGTTATTATGCGTAAAACTGCCGCCGTTATTAATCCAGTTGCCTTCGACCCTCAAATGGTAGGCATTAGTAGGATTCAATGCAAAGATGGCGTTATCCAGGAATATGTCATTATTTATTATGTAATCATTAAGATCGTTCAAAGTCTTAGTACCCGATCCGGCAATAATCAGGTTGTAGTATTTCATGCTTGCCCAATCCTGGTTTACGGCAGTACGGAAAGGAATGTTCTGATTGGCAGCGCCGTTGAACATAAACGTCGTACCCGATGTTATCATCCTGGGAGTATTGAAATTAGTAAAATTGAGGTTTGCAATGCTATAAGTGCCGTATATTCTAGTAGTATCTTCGGGCTGGAAAGTAATAAACGAATACCCCCTGCTGCCTCTGATAGTCAGGTTATTATATTGCATAACACCCGGGCTTGAGCCGCCACTGGGGATAATGAGCGCAGAGTTGCCGTTGAAATCTATCTCGCCGGCATAGAACCACGGGGCGGTATAACCGTCGGGATAACTGCCTTCGAAGGTAATCCTGCCGCCATACATCGAAAACTGCCTGTTGCCCGGAGGTTCGCCGTTAATGCCATAGTCTTTGTCCACAAACAGAGTGCCCTGGTATATCTCCAATGAATCGCCGATTTCGACAGACTGCGAAAGGTTTACCGTATTGCCAAACGCGTTTTTGTTTATAACCAGCCTGCTTACACGCGGGGGTAAACCATTCCCTGTACTTTGAGGAGAAGAGTTACCTGTATAGATATAAATGCCGTCGTTGCTGAAATCCCTGTTGGCTGCCTGAATATTACCCGATGCTCCCGAAGCGGTGATTCCGCTAGCGCTTCCTATCCCAAGCGCCCCCTGGCTTTCTACCCTGAAAGTATCAACAGTATTGGGAACTGTAGAGGTTCCCGTCATCAGGGTTCCGGTAGATTCGACAATAATCTTTTCTGCGGCAGGCGGATTAGCGCCTAATGTAACTGTGTTGTAATTGCCAATGTATATTTCATCGGCAGAGAGATGAGGAGCGACTGTGGAAACTGCCCCCACATGGCTTTCCTTCGACCAGGTGTTCGGGTCGCTGTATAATCCGTCGTTCCTGCTGTAATACTTTGCACGGGCAGCATCGAGTTCGCCGGCGGTCCAGTCGCCGTCAAAATTGGAGAGCACCTGTACAGCCCTTATCCTTCGGGCGCCCTGGCTGACGCCGGTCAGGTCGTTGCCCGGATCAATATACCAGTTTGCTGCCCTGAATTCCAGGACGTGATAATTGCCAACCGAGCCGACTTCCTCGGTCTGGTCGTAATAAAATGTTAAATTGATTCCGGTAGGGCCAAGCGTTATTCCCGAATGGCTAAGGTTCCAGTATTTCTTTAATGACCTGTTTGTTGTTTCAACGTTCGGATGCTCGAGGGGAATACATTTAATAGCAATCCAGGCGCTTGCTAATGCGGTGCCGTCGGTAAGCTCAATTGATGAGCGCGTGTAAACGTCGCCCGAGGAGCCGGGAGTGCCAACCGGGAAAAGAAAAGTCTGGGGCGAAGGCAGCGATGGCGAATCGGGCAGGTATCTTCTGAGTTCTGCCCACGTGGAACCGGATACTCCGCCGCTGTTCAAAATAAATTTATTTGAGAAATCCTGCAATGTCCCATTATCTGAGTATATTTCTCCGGCTGCCCCTATATTCAGGTCATACCCGTACAAGTCGAGTTTAGTCTGCGAAATAATCCTTAGGTTGCCGTTTGCCGTTGTTTCCCTGTTAAGCAGGACTTTTGCTCCTGAAACTGACTGGTTGATTGTCAGGTTATTAAACGAAGTGCTTTGCGAACCTCGTATCCTTTGGTCGGCAGCACCATTGAAAGTGACAGTATTGCCGCCGGCTGTAAAAAATGTGGCATTACCGAAGTTATTAATCCATTCGCCACCGATACTCATGTCGTGGCTCACAGAAGAATAATCGGTACAATTGAAGTAATTGCCCGAGTTGCCGGCCATAGTGATATTACCGAGAACGGCAAAGCCTGTTGCGGCATTGCCTGTCAGCCTTACGCGGACATTATTCCTGGCAATCATTTCGAATTCGCCGACGGGCTGTTTTGTATTAATCAAATATTCCTGCCCGGCAGCATTCTGGTCATTAATTGTTAACTTTCCTCCGGTTACTATACCCGTGTCAGCAAGCACGATATAGTCGCCGTCTTTTACGGCTGCATTGCTCTGCCTTTGTATTTCGATATTGCCGCCTTCGCATATAAACGTCGAACTCGAAGCCCCGATGTCGAACATACCGCGGCTGTCTGCACTGCTGTTGAAGTTCCTGCCTACAGTTACGTCACCGCCGTACTGGGCATAGAAAATTTCATCGTCATCGTCGATTCTCGACAGCCTGCTGTCAATATTCAGAGAGCCGCCGTCCATGATAAGTGTGGCGCCGTTATCGTAAACCAGATTGCGTGCAGCAGCGCCGTTGCCGATATTATATGAGCCGTTGTTCCTTAGTATGCCGCCGAGTGTTAACGAAGCATTTTGCCCTGTCACAGTCACATTCGGATTTTCTATCCAAAGCCCTGATTCATTATTAATAACATACTCGCCCAGAGTAACCGGGAAAAATGTATTAGTGAAGGCAAAAGTGCCCGAAATCCTGAACAACCCCCTGGTAAGTGTCAGGAATTGGCTGGGAGCATTCAGTCCTGCTGAATTTATCCTTACTTCGTACTGGTAGGCATTCTTGTTTACTTCAATAAAATTAAAGTTTGGTGTATTGCCTGTCACAAGCGAGGGCTGTGCCCCGGTAAATGTAGTATTTACAACAGAGTTAGGCGAGTTGTTAAGGTTGAAAACGCCATTATTGAATATATCGCCGCCAACAGATAGAGTATGAACGAATGCACCTGCATTCTGTGCCTCGAAAGTACCGTTATTTGAAGTTATTATATCGTTGCCGACTGCCAGGCTGTAAGCATTGTTGCCACGATAGGTAAAATGCCCGGTAAGTATCTCCAGGTCGTGGGCAAGCTCTGCATTTTGCTCCAGATAAGTAATCACTCCGGAGTTATCTTTATTTATCTCAATATCATAGAAATCGATTGGGTCCGAAGCAGTGCCGCCGATAATACTGTTCAGGTTGCCGATAAAATCTATAACACCGCTTCCTGGCACAAAAGAACCAGAGCCGTTTACAATAAAATCGCCTGTTATCCTGATTCTACCCGTACCAACCTGAGTGAGTACAGCACCGTCTTCAATAGTCAGGCTGCCGTTTATTCTGACATTTGCACCGTTATTGAATGTGGCAACAGCCCCTGCACCTAAGTAAAATCCCTGCGAAAATACATTGCCTGAAATAATTGCGGAAAGAACAACAACAAAAGCAATGAAGAACATTGATTGCTCCGACTTCATTCTTTTGAAATATTTAAATCCGCACTGTGTCATAAATCATTTATTTTGAAGGATTAACAATCATATAACCAATTCTTATCCTGTCGCTGTCGTAGTTTTGTGCCGAAGTTTCGTTGGGAATCATTCCGATATGGATTGAAAAACTGCCGTTTGCACGGGTTTCAACATCTATTAAAAACAATGAGTTAAGAGGGCTGGGGCCAGCGCCGGCATTAGTTTTATTTACAACATTAATTAATATAATGGAAGTAGCTTTGCAAAAACTGTTGCTAACCGTTACAGTGCCAAGGTCCTGGAACGTTCCGGTAGTTGGCGCCGAGGTAACCAGGTCGCCAGCCGAACCTAATGTCAATTCGAAAACACCGCTGGGGCCGTTATCCGTATAATCTGTGCCTGCAGTGGCAAGGTCAGCAGCTGTGCCGGGCGAAGGATTTGCCGAAGACCTGCCC
>DAINRZ010000079.1:0-10486 GCA_036741575.1 Kapaibacterium sp. (SeqCode) | reverse complement strand
TTGCTGTACCGGTGGAAAACGGAATGCTGTGCGCACACTTTGGCAGATGCACTAGTTTTGCTATAATCGAAGCGGAAGGCAATATGATATTGAGCGAGAAATTCCTCGAACCGCCTGCTCACGAGCCTGGCTCTTATCCCCGATTTTTGGCAGGTTTGGGTGTCAGCACAATAATTGCAGGCGGCATGGGCATGAATGCCAGGCAGCTGTTCAGCCAGAATAACATCGAGGTTTATATGGGCGTCAATTCCGATACTCCAAGAGATCTCGTAAACAGTTACCTTCAGAATACTTTAGTCACAGGTGCCAACCAATGCGACGGGGGCCACCACCATCACGAAGAAGGCGGCCATAACTGCAGGCACTAAGGCAAAATTATGAAGATTGCAATTGCAAGCGGCAAGGGCGGAACCGGCAAGACAACTCTCGCCACAAATCTTGCTTCGGTTTGGGCAGAAACAGATAATGTGGCCCTTGCCGATTTAGATGTAGAAGAGCCTAACGGCAGGTTGTTTCTTGCCGCTGAATTGATTGAAAATAAAACAATAAACAAACAGGCACCACAATGGGATTCCGGAAAATGCCGACATAGCGGTATTTGCAAAACTGTATGTAATTTTAACTCAATTATCAGGATGGGTTCAGAATTAATTGTCATTCCCGAACTGTGCCACAGCTGCTATGCTTGTGTCGAACTGTGCCACGGCGGCGCCCTGCAAATGGCCCCGATCAGAATAGGAGAACTCTCTGTATTCAAAGCCTGCGGGGGCCTTACTTTCGTAGAAAGCAGGCTGGATATTGGCCAGGAACAGGCTTTGCCACTTATATCACAAACAAAAAAATATATTGACGAGCATTTCGGCGATGGATTTATCAAAATTTATGATTCTCCGCCAGGTACGACATGCCCGGTAATAGAAGTAGTTAAGAATACTGATTTGGTGGTATTAGCTACCGAGCCTACTCCATTTGGCCTGAACGACCTGAAACTTGCCACTGAGCTTATCAGAAAAATGAATATTGATATGGCGGTAGTTATTAACAGGTGGGGTATTGGCGACAGTTGTGTCGAAAAATACTGCTCGGATAATAATATTGATATTATTGCACGGATTCCACATAAAAAGGAAATTGCTATTCTGTATTCCTCCGGGAAATTGATTTATCGGTACGACAATGAATTCCGCCTTCAAATCGAAAAAATTAAAAGCTATATTACCAGGAGGCTAAAATGAAAGAAATCGTGATAATCTCCGGTAAGGGTGGAACGGGAAAAACTTCGATTACTGCTTCGTTTGCAGCGCTTGGCGGCAGGGCTTTAGTCTTGGGCGACTGCGATGTCGATGCTGCCGACCTCCATCTAATATTATCGCCTGATTATAATAATAGAGAAATGTTTTTCAGCGGTAAAACAGCAGAAATTTTATCTGATATTTGCGTTAGTTGCGGCAACTGCTATGATGTATGCAGGTTCGGCGCCATTTTACGTATTGAGGCAGGCTACCAGATAGACGCATTGAGTTGTGAAGGCTGCGGCTATTGCAGTTATGTATGCCCCGAAAAAGCAATTGTTATGGAAGAAAGGTTTTCGGGAGATTTTTTTGTTTCGAAAACAAGGCTGGGCAGTTTCATGGTTCATGCCCGTCTGGGAATAGGCTCCGATAATTCTGGGAAATTAGTAACGAAGGTTAAAAAAGAAGCAAAAAGAATAGCTATAGAAAACAATAAAGATTTTCTGTTAATCGATGGTTCGCCGGGAATAGGCTGCCCTGTCATTGCTTCGCTGACAGGCGCAGATTATGTGATTTTTGTTACCGAACCGACGGTTTCCGGGCTGCACGACCTGGTTCGTGTTTATGGATTAGTTAATAAGTTCGGTATAAAATCGGCTTGTATTATCAATAAATATGATATTAACCTAAGAATTTCTAATGAGATACAGCAATTTATTATTGAGAAAAATATAATTCACCTGTGCAGTCTGCCTTATGATGAATCCTTCACAAATTCAATGACCGAAGGCAAGGCTGTTGTCGAATATGGTAAAGGTGCTTTAAGTGAGTTGCTAAAAGAAAGCTGGAATAAACTATTACAAATTATAATATAATTGGGTATTCAGAAATACAGAGGAAAGTGTAATGAAAATTGTATTTACTGCTAAAGGTAGTAATTGGGAATCTGAAATTGATCCCAGATTCGGCAGGGCTGTTTTCTTATTGGTTTTTGATGATGAAACAGGCAATCTGAAGGCCTTCGACAATACTGAACTTGCCGACCAGGCACACGGTGTGGGGCCAAAAGTAGTTGAAAAGATATTCGAAATGGGTGCAGGAGCACTGGTTACAGGCAACGGCCCCGGTAATAACGCTGCAGTGATCATGAAAAAATCCGGTATAAAAACATTTGTCGGCGCCGAAGGCATGACTATCTCCGATGCATACGATGCATATAAAAAGGGTATTCTCAAAGAGTTTTATTATTAATTGGTTGTTATCTGTTTTTTTCGAGGGAGAGTGGAATGGAACAGGAAGAATATAAGGAGTTCTTAAGGCAGCAGAATATCCGTATCAGGGAAAATATTAACAGGATTAAGCACAGAATTGTTGTTTTCAGCGGGAAAGGCGGAGTAGGAAAAACGTCGGTCAGTGTCAACCTGGCATGTGCTCTCAGCGATATGGGAGAAACCACCGGTTTGGTCGATGCGGATGTGACTGGCCCTAATGTTTCTATCATGACGGGAATGAAGAGTTATCTCGAATCATCGGACAGCCGTATTGTCCCTTGTGAAAGAAAGAACCTGAAGGCAGTTTCTTTTGCGGGCATGATACCCGACGGTGAAGCTGTTATTTGGCGGGGGCCTATGAGGTCGAAACTGCTCAATTCTTTTCTTGCAGACGTCGAATGGGGAAGCCTTAATTATCTTATTGCAGATTTACCGCCAGGCACAGGCGACGAGATAATGACAATTACGGAAAAAATGAACCCTGAACTTGCACTGATAGTCACAACACCTCAGGAGGTTTCTTTGATAGACTCGGAAAGGGCAATTAATATGGCAAGAAAACTAAAGATACCAAGAATTGCTTTAATTGAGAATATGGCAGGATTGATTTGCCCCAAATGCGGCGAACTTATTAATTTGTTTGGCTGTGGAGGCGGCATTAAGCAGGCAAAGAAAATGAACACAGAGTTTTTCGGTTCTGTTCCTATCGTTCCGGAATTCAGAGTACTTGCCGATATAGGAAAGCCGATAGTTTGGGAAAATCCCGAATCTGCCGTTTCAAAAATATTTTTTGAATTAGCAGATATAATCAGGATTTCCATGAATTGATATTTAATTGTGTAGCCTTCTTCTGGCGAACACCTATAAAATGGAATGCTATGGTATATTATGCAATTGGATTGCAACAAAAAATGAGCAGGCTTATTAATGTGTTGGCCCAACAAGTTGATAGCAATACCGTAACTCCATATCTGTATAATGATTATTGCTTTAATGATAGGCTTTTGAAAATGAAAACTAAGACTGACTGCTAACCATGTTTAGAGCAAGCAGCTTTTCAGGTTTATCATATGAGTAAGTAAAAAATTATCGAAATATTGTTTCAGATTTTTTTTATTTTTCAATAAAATGTTAGGATAATAAAAAAATAATATGAGTTATACCCTCGAATTAATCGATAAAATGAAAGACGGCCACTGCTACGATATATCCCGCGAGCTTGTGGAAAACGCTCTTTTGGAGGAGGAAATTCTCGTTCCCTCAATGATGAGAGAACTAGAGAATTGTATTGAAAATTTGAATCGATAGATTGGGATGATTATCATAGCCGGGTTGGATTGCAGGCAGGCAAGCCATTTAGTAGAGAGCTTCCAGCCCATTGAAAACGATGTATTAGATTCTGAATACAGCGATTTTGCTACAGAAGAAATGCCAATGATTTTGTGGAAAATATTTCAAGATGACTTTGAATTGTATAAGAAAATTGCTGAGAATCAAAAACTGAATATTTGGTTGAGAATGGCAGCGCTCGAAGGTATTATCAACAATGTATTGAATAATATTTTCACACGTGAAAAAGCTATAGATTATTTTAGGCACTTGTTGGCAAACGGCCCCGATATGAGTATCGATTGTATTACTCCTGTCGTAAACTCTGCTTTCGATATTTACCCAATGGAATTAATGGAAGAAATAAAATCGAAGTTTCAAGAAGGGTTAGTCGACCCTGCTGGGACGTCCTACAGAGAATTTGAAGAAGCGCTCGATACTCCTATTGAAAGTCATCTGGATACAATCTGAATATCTCAAAAGCCTTACTTTCTGGGTATTACCGAAGCGCTTGAATTTTGGGGCCTTTTGAACATGGCCCCTTACGAAGAAGAAGAAGAAGATGAATATTATAAAGTAGAATATGATTTCGACCATGACAAATAATTTAATCTTCATGAATGGTATATAGAGTTAGGTATTACCATTAGAAAAACTGAAAAACCCGGCAGGAACGAACCGTGCCCCTGCGGCAGCGGCAAAAAATATTAGAAATGTTGCGGAAAGAATTGATATTGGATACGTCGGCTAATTTTTTTACTTCTAAAATGTATTGAAGAAAGGCCAATATATTGGTTTATTATTATTAATAAGTGTTTGTTTACGTGATATTTGAACATCATTAAGGCAGCATTTATTGCTTTCCTGATAAAATTTCTTTCCAAATTAATTTCCAATTATTATTTTACATCTGCTAAATTTAAGATTAAGGAGATTTCTAATGACTGCTGCCGAAATACTGATTGAAAAAATAAAAGCCTATGATACATATGGCATACCGCTCGATACATATTATGAAGCTCTCAAAGAAACTGATATTATGATACAGGGTATGATGGATGTCCTTGGGCGAGCTATTAATGAAGAAGATACTGTCGAGTGGGAATTCGAATTTGGACATTATATCGCCATGATTGTTCTTGGGGGATACGGGTACACAAAAGCAGAGCCGTTAGTCACCGAGTTAATGACGCTGAAAAAAGATGATAATAATGAATTTTTACCTGAATTTGCATATAATCAATTACCGAAGCTATGGCCGATATTCTACGGAGACGATTTAGCCAAATATAGAAAAATAATTGAGAACGAAGATTTGGAGCTTATAATTCGCGAATCGGCTGTTTCAGGCCTGGCAGTTGCTGTAATTAATAATATAATATCGAGGGATTTGGTTGTCGTTTACTTTCGTGAGTTAATCACAGACCGGTTTGCGGATGGCAATGATATGTTAAGCACGGTTATTGATTGTATATCTGGAATTTATCCGGAACCATTGATGGAAGAAATTGAAGAGCTTTACATCAGGGATTTAATCGATACTAACTTTATAGAACTCGAATCTATTAAAAATCGCTTAGTTTACTCTTTGGAAGAACATATGGAAATATTCCAAAGCAATCCATATTATTCATTTCAGGGAATAATAGAAGAAATAGGAGAAATTATTTATATAAAGTGTTACAATGAAATTGAATTACCCGAGGAAGATTTGGATGAATTATATGATTCTATTAATTCAGATTTCGATTTCAATATCCGCAAGCACTTTGAATATCCTGACAACGTACCAGTCAGAATAGAGAGTAAACCCGGCAGGAACGAACCGTGCCCCTGCGGCAGCGGCAAAAAGTATAAGAAATGTTGCGGAAAGGGATAGAATTGGATATTAATACAAAAATCGAATTAAACAACGGAGTGGAAATACCAGTCCTTGGTTTTGGTACTTACCTTCTCAATCCGGGCGACGAGGCGCTTGCAGCGCTTGATTGTGCTTTCGGGGCTGGCTACAGGCATATCGATACGGCAGCCCTTTACGGCAACGAAGCCGAAGTAGGCGAGGCAGCCCGCAATTCGGGTATTCCCCGCCAGGAGCTATTTATTACAACAAAAGTATGGAATTCGGACCAAGGCTATTCTTCGACACTGAAAGCATTCGATAGAAGCCTGGCCAATATGAAAATGGATTATGTGGATCTCTATCTTATTCACTGGCCGCTGCCTGCCAGAAGAAAGGAAACTTGGGAGGCACTGCTAAGGCTTTACGATGAAAAACTATGCCGTTCGATTGGCGTAAGCAATTACACTATTAAACACTTACACGAATTACTTAAAACTTCCCCCATTGTGCCGGCTGTCAACCAGGTCGAGTTTAGCCTGTATCTTTTTCAGAAGGATTTACTTGATTACTGCAGTTCAAATGAAATTATCATCGAATCGTACAGCCCGCTAACGAGGGGCAAGAAATTTGGCGACCGCAGACTACTGGAAATAGCTGAAAAATACGGCAAAACGCCTGCCCAAATACTTATCAGATGGGCATTGCAAGCGGGGACTGTAACTTTGCCTAAATCCTCAAATCCTAAACGTATTAGGGAAAATGCCGACGTTTTCAGCTTTAATATTCTCGACGAAGATATGGATATAATGGCTCAATTTAACGAAGGGTACAGGGTGGCGTGGGACCCGTCTTCGCTTGATTAATCATGAATAAAAAAGCCTAACCGGCAAAATCCGGCATCCTGGTGGTGGTAGTCTTTGTTGGCTTTGCCGCGAAATATTTATATTGTCGGGCATGAATATATACCCTGCCGACTGTAGCTGCAAAACAGGCATTCCTGCCTGTTTATCAATCCACCACTTATGTAGCGGGTAATTAAATGTATAATTATTAATTTATTTTTACTCAGGAATTGAATATTTTGTATTCTTATTTAATAAATTAATATTTACTGATTATTATTGGGAGTCCTTAAGTATTTTTCGATTAAAGATTTTTACGGGAAGAATAATTGAACAAACATACAACAAACATCATCCGGTTGTAGTGGAGTTTTCGCTGCCGGATAGCCCGGAAAGAAAATATTTTGTATTCATATCATAAATAGGGGTTTATAATGACAAAAACAATTAAGTTGTTCGCATTCCTGGCAATAGCATTCTGCTTGCCTGTTTTCGAAGCTTCGGGCACCGATCTTGACAATGGCCTCGAATCGCTAAACAAAAATGATTACCGCAAAGCAATAGATTACTTTAAAACTGCAACTGCCGGCGGCGGGGCCGATGCTCTTGAAGCAAGGCTGTGGCTGACGATACTAAGGGAAGAATACTTTGATTTTGAGAAGTTTACCGAAAATTTTTCGGATTTTATCGATAAACATGAATATCCCGACCCATATGTTTTTGCGCTTTGGTTCAGCTTCATCAGGGTATATAATAATCCGTATTACGAAGAAAAGGTTGCTGATTATCTGGAATCGCTTATCGAATCGGAGAGAATTAAAGGCGTTGCCCGGATATATATACTCGAAGGGCTGACGGGTTACTACAGAAAACGTTATGAGTTTAAAAAAGCCAAAAAGTATGCCGCAATGATTGGTGGAATTACTAGCTGGCAGGCCGTCGGGGTGTTCGAGAATATTTCTGCCTCCGGATTCGAAAAAAACTATCCCCCAATAGCGCACCCCGAGCCGGATTTTGTTTTCGAAGATAAAAACAAAGCCGATGTAAAATGGTTTGATATGGTAGCTCCAATAAACGGGAAATGGATATCATTTTGGAACAATTTCGATATTAAAAGCTCGGTTATGTATGCACAGTCATTCTGCACAAGCCCTGTTGGGCAGGACGTGCAGTTCAGGATAGGAACATCAGGGTCGCTAAAAGTATGGATAAACGATAAATTGGTAATGAGCGAAGAAGAAGAGCGCAATAACGGGATTGATACTTACATTGCCAATATTAAGCTAAATGCCGGTAATAACAGGATATTGCTGCAGTTGGGATCGAGCGAAATAACAAGTTCCAATTTCTATGCAAGGATATGCGATTCCGGCGGCAAGCCGATAAGCGGCCTTAGCTTCAGAAGCGCTTACAGCCATTACGAAAAATCCGGGGAATACGACAGCAAACCAATTCCAAATGAATATGAGGAGTATTTCAGTGAGAAAATGAAAGCGGCACCCGATAAACTCATCTATAGGGTATTGCTTGCCAAATGCCTGCTGACTAACGATAAAAGCAATGAAGCAAGAGAACTGATTTTGGAATCGCAGAAGCTGTTCAAGGATAATGCTGTGTTATATTCACTGTTGATAGAAGCTTATTACAGAATGGACAACAATACAGACTACAGCCTGGCAAAAGAAACCTACAAAAGGCTTGTTCCCGAGTTGCCGTCTGTTTTGTTGCAGGAATTCGAAGAAGCGATGGACAATGAAAAATACAATGATGCAAGGTATGCTTGCAATAAATATGAGAAGTATTCATACGATGCAGCTGAAGTATGGAGTATGCGTATTAGGCTGGCTGTGGCAGAAAAAAAGAACGAAGAAATAGGTACTTATATTTTTCAGGCTTATGAGCAATATCCATACGACCTGAGAATGATTTCGTACAGGTTGATTTTAGAGAAAAGTATGTCGAGCGATCCAAGGTCGATTATCAGGATTATTAAAAACTATACCGACAGGTATAACGAATCGGCAGCGCTCTCGATTCTGGCAAAATTATACATGGAGCTTGGCAAAAAGAATGACTGTATAGAAATTTACACAGACAGGCTGGAAAATGAACCCGAGAACCTCGAAATCTATTATAATATTGCCGAAATATTTTTCGATTCGAGAGATTATTCCAAAGCTCTTGAGTACTATAAAATTTGTTCGGAACTGGCTCCGTATTCAGCATCGGTCCACTATCTGCTAGGCAATACTTACAGGGAATTGATGAAAAACAGTGAAGCCAATAATGCATACAAAACTGCCATTAAATACAATCCATTTCATTATTCGGCTAGGGAGCAGCTTAGAAAAATTGAAAATAAAAAAGTACCCAGAGAGTACTTCACCGAGCCGGATTTGTATAAAATTTTTGACGACAACCTAAAAAAGGAATTTAAGCAAACCGATGACGCTGTTATTCTCTGCGACCATATAAACAAGATAGTATATAACGGCGGCGCAACAGAAGAATACCATTATATGCTGATTAAACTTGTTTCGAACAACGGCATAGATTATTTCAAGGAATTTCCTGTTTTCCATTACTATAATCAGGACTTTACTATTGAAAAGGCAGAGGTGCTAAAAAAAACCGGCGAGAGGCTTAAGGCAGAAACAAATGATGATATGGTTTATTTTACCAAACTTTCCGAAGGCGATGCAGTATTATTAATCTACAAAATACAGAATTATCAGTATGGTTCACTGTCATCCTATTTCTGGGGCAAGGAATCGTTTTATTACTATTTCCCCTCGCTCGACACTAAGTTTTCGCTTTTAATAAGCCCAAACGAGCCGTTTAATTATGTTGTGTCAAATTCCGGCCTGAAGCCCGCAAAGCAGGCTTATGACGATTACGTAATGTACACATGGCAAATAAAAGACCAGGAAAAGGTGAAATACGAGAAATACACTCCGGCAAAGACTACTTTTTTGCCGGTTCTCGATTATTCTTCCATTCCGTCATGGGCTGTTATTAACAACTGGTATATGGATATTTATAAAACCAAATCGAAAGCTTTCTACGAAGTGAAACAAGTGGTGGCCGACCTTTTCAAAGACAATAAAAAACTGACCGAAATGGAGAAATGCAAAAGAATATATAATTATATTGTTAATAATATCAGGTATAGTTCTGTCGATTTCCGCCAGAGCGGAGTTATACCGCAAAAAGCTTCCACTACGCTTAATACCAGGATGGGAGACTGCAAGGATGTATCTACGCTGTTTATTGCAATGTGCAGCGAAGTTGGTATTAAAGCCGATCTGGTATTGGTCTCGACAAGCAGCTACGGCAAGAACAACCTGCCTTTGCCCTCGACGGACTTCAACCATGCCATTGCTTCCGTCACTGCCGACGGCAGGAAATATTATGTGGAACTGACGACGGACTTGCAGCCTTTCGGTGCTATTCACGACGAATTGCTGGGCGCACTGGGGCTCGAAATCAGGGAGAATTTTACTGACAGCCTTTTTGTGATAAATCCCCCCGGTAGGATGCAAAATTCGATAATCAGGAATATTAATGTTAATTTTGAAAACGACAGGATGAATGTCGGTGTAAGAACCGTAAAAACAGGCGGGATTTCCATGCAGTCAAGGAGTTCGTACAAAAATAAAAGCCAGGATGAACAGAGAAAAGTTATTGTTTCGGCTATCAACAAAGATTACCCCGGCAGCAAACTAATTGATATTTCCTTTGTTTCCGGTTTGGATGCCCCCGACGACAGTATCGTTTATAAGTATTCTTACTATGTGGATAACGTGTTTAACAAAATTGCAAACTTCAGCAGTTTCAAAGTGCCCTACGAAGATTTCCTTTACGAACTAAGCTCGCTTTCGGACGAGGAAAGGAAGACTCCCTACGGAATATCTGAGGTTTATGATTTCGACGAAGTCAGGGACGAACTGGAAATTCGAATTCCCCAGGGAA
>DAINRZ010000078.1:0-10558 GCA_036741575.1 Kapaibacterium sp. (SeqCode) | reverse complement strand
CCAGGTCGGCCTTAGTGCTGTAGTTGGCCGTCAGTTGCTGCCACCAGTCAGTACGGCTGAACTGAAGGTATATGGTTTTCAGTTCATTAATGTCATAAAGTCCCGTTACAGGCTGTGCTTCTATCGTCAGCCTGCCGTTCTGTGAATCCATAACCATATACGCCGGAGTATCCCCGGCCATGCCAAATGAAGTTAATAAAATCTGTGCCGATAATCCCAGCAAAGCTGTTTTAATCTTTGTTCTCATTAGCTGCCCTTCATATACTCTTCAATTTTTTCCATGCTTTTTATTATTACGTCTTTTACGGTTAATAATTCATGAATAAGATTTTTTGCCGGTGTATCCTGCAAATAATGAATCAGACGCTATTCCAAAAATTTTCTTTCGCAAATAGTTAAGAATTTGTTAAGCTATTTCACATTTATTTTACAAATAGATGGGAATTTATGCAGAATATTATAAATAGCCTCAAATTTTCTTAACGAGCGGATATTATTATACGCGAGATACCGCCAGCTATTTTTCGAATCCGGCCAGCAGGGCCTTTCTGTCTTCGGCATTCAGTTTTGCCCCGGTAATGCCTTCGTAAAGATTAATTGCATCGTGGCGGTTTTTCACCCCTATTTTGCGAACCGAGCTGCCCCACATCAGCAAAGCCATTTGGCGGTGGCTGTATTGCCTGTCGTTGAATGTATATATTTGTGCGGAATCGAGGGTCGAAGAATAATCAAGCTTGCCGCCTATAGTTTCCCGTGATATGTAATTATAATCTTCTTCGCTCAGGCCGTAACGGCTGCCCGAAAAAACCGAGCAGGCGGCAAAAAGCAGCACAAAAACCAGAGTAATAATATATTGGGCCTTATATTTTCTTTCCGAAATCAAATACAAATTTCCTTGTTTCTAATTATTTAATATCAAAAAACTACGGCTGCAGCCAGCAAGTATATATATACCAATGGCATAACGAATATAATACTGTCGAACCTGTCGAGTGCGCCTCCGTGGCCGGGCAGCAAATTTGAACTATCCTTTACGCCGGCGTCGCGTTTCAGCAGCGACTCTGCAAGGTCGCCCACCTGGCCTGCCGTGCCCACGATTGCCCCGCAAACTACTGCATGAATCAGAGGAAGCCCTTTAATCAGGAAAAAAGTACATACTATAAACGTTATTATTGCAAATACAAAACCTGCGATTGCCCCTTCCCAGGTTTTCTTTGGGCTTACCCTTTCCATCAGCTTATGTTTGCCGATGGCTTTGCCTATGAAATAGGCAGCCGAATCGCATATCCATACCGCAAGAAAGACAGACAGCAGCAGCCACCCTGCCCATCTGCCGTCAATAGCGGCAGCCCAGGGCTTTATCGAGTTTATGCCGGTGCCGGCGGCAAGCTCAACCGAGGTATCGAAATACCGGACACCGAGCAGGAACATAAAAGATAATGTTATATACATAAATCCTGTTATCGAAACGGCAATACTCAGCAGCGGATTAGCCTGCTTCCGTCGGAAAAGGCCGCCGGTAAGTAATGCTAGTATATATAAAATCATTAGAGAAGGAAATACGATACCAGGGTGCAAGCTTTGATAATCTCCGCCTTTTTTCAGTATTTCGAATGCAACAAACAAAAACAATGCACCAAAAACTATTGAAAGCCATTTTAAAGGCCATACCCCTTTTTTCTCGGCTAATTTGTAGTACTCGTGCATTGCAAGCGATGAAATAACAATTATTACTGCCATGAAAAGGTACCCGCCCAGGTATATAATACCTACGGCAATCGGTATGCCTACCGCGCCCACGATTATTCGTTTGATTAAATCGCTCAAATTACCAGCTTTCAGTTTTTCTAATTTCAAATATTAACTTAATTTTAATTTACGCAATTTTGGAAATATTATAAAGAATTATGGCATTAATAAAAGTTTTTTGCGATTTCGACGGAACGATTACAACAAAAGACCTCGGCGACGAAATCTTCAGGGTGTTCGGCTGCTTCGAGCCATGGCACACCAAGCTTGTTGAGGGGGAAATAAATATTACCCAATATTGGAAATCGATTTGCGAAACTCTGAAACCAGGCCTGACTAAGGCTGAAATCCGCGATTTTGCACTTGGCTGCGAAATCGACGCATATTTCAAGCAGTATGCAGGATTTTGTGCTGTCAGCGGCATCGAATTATCGATAATCAGCGACGGCTACGACGCTTATATTTATCCGGTGTTAGAATCGCTCGGTTTGGGCAACTTAAAGGTTTTTTGCAATAAACTGGTATTTTCAGGCAGCATGCCTCCACGGCCCGTATTCCCGCTGGCGAGCGAATCCTGCCGGTGCATGTGTGCAAGCTGCAAGCGGAATGCCCTGCTGATGGATACCCCCGACGAAGCCGTTATCGTTTATATAGGCGACGGTTATTCCGATTTCTGCGCCGCCGGGCACTCCGATATTGTCTTTGCAAAGAAGAACCTTGCCGCCCATTGCAACAAATACAGGATTCCGCATTACCCTTTTGCGAACTTCTTCGATGTTTATAAAATCATGAAGGAAATAGTTGCAAAGGGTAAAATCAAGCAGCGCCACCAGGCAGCCCTGAACAGGAAAAGAGCGATAGAAGGGGAGTAATTAGCGGGCTATGTATTATTTTTTAATCAGAATTTTCGACACAAATGAGTTACCGCCATTCCTGGCGTGCAAAAAATACATACCTGGCCCCCAGCCGGTAACATCTAGGGGTATCCTTCCGCCGGGAGCAATTGAAAATCTTCCGGCAGTTTTCCCGGCAATATCGACCGCAGTGCATTCGTAAGAGCTGTATTCATCCTTGTTTTCGATAAATATACAACCATTTGCCGGATTGGGAGATACCCTGATTGATGGAACAGATTCGGTTTCATTTACGTTTGTGTAGTGCGACTCTAAACAGGCTGCAAATAGTCTATCCCCTTTCCTGCCGTAAATAATTATATTTCCATTATCACTTTGAATTAAGCCATTAATAGTAGAATTGTATGGTCCTCGCCATTCATATTCCTCTAATAGAATACAATGTTCGTCAAATATTTTTATTAAGAAGTATTGCTCAGAAGGAGAACTCATGAAATAGTAACTACCATAAAAAATAAAACTTTTGCCATTATTAATATTTGTATGATACCTTATAGTACTATATGTTGGAAATTGAATAACCAGAGAGTAAACAAAATCTAGCTTACTATCTAATTTAGCAATAAAATTATATTTATTCCAGTAATCGTCAGATACTACACCAATAGCCATGAAATACCCGTCATATCTTTCAAAAATATAGCTAATATAGGTACCTTGCCAATTTGCCAAAGCAATCTTTTTATACCATATTATGTTTCCTGAAAAATCACTTTTAACAACTACACTAAAATCAATTCTACCGATTTTTTTATACTTACTGAATGCGAATGAAGAAATAATATTGCTGTCCGTCGATATTGCTAATTTAGGTGTAATTTTATTGAAAATCTCGTACATTATCTTTGATGTGTCATAAGCAAAAGTCCTACAATATCTTTCCTTTCGGTCATAGACATCCATTACTTGAAAACGGTTAACATCAATAACAAACATACTATCGTTAAAATAAATTCCCTTTCCAAATTGATATAGAATTGCAGTTGTATCCCTTGATTCTATTATCAGATTACCGTGTAAATCGTATTTAAGGTATGAGTATCTATGAAATTCTTCGCCATCATGTATAATAATATTGAGATTATCATCTTCAAAAGATATATGTTCCACGAAGAATGAGTAATCTCTGATTATTGTAAAAGAATTTACTATGTTACCTTGTTTGTCCAATATTACAACTCCGGCATTATTGGCGAAAGTTCCCTGCTGTAGTCGGAAATAATAAATAAGAACAAACTTATTATTATGTTCAAATATTCTACTTGGGTATAATTCACTTGTGAAAAATGGTTCAATCTCCCTCTCCCACAAAATCTTAGGAGTTGCAGAGTTTAAAATCCCGAAATGTAAAACAATAACTACAAGAAATACTGCCTTTTTCATAACGCCTCACATGTGTATATCCATAAATAAACTAGTTTTTAATTTTGTAATCTAATAAAATACAACGAATTATGCAATTTTTTAAATTCTTAATTCAGAAAAAATTGACTTGAGATAATCAAAAAAATTTATTAACCTTTTAAATGTCTATATTAATGACTATATTATTTTTGCAATTTTTAGTAATTAAGCAGGATAGTTTTTGGTAAAAAGGTAATGGAAGACAACAGGATACTAATATCGAACGGCAACGATACAATCGGGCTTAGCGAGCGCGAAAAGCAGATATTGCAGACAATAATCCACATGTACCTGCTCAATGCTGTGCCCGTTGGTTCGCGCAGCCTTTCCAAATATTTGCAGCGCGACCTGAAACTAAGCCCTGCAACGATACGCAATGTTATGGCCGACCTTGAAGAGCGCCAGCTGATTACTCATCCTCATACCTCTGCCGGGCGTGTACCAACCGACAAGGGCTACAGGATTTATGTGGACAGCCTGATGAACATTGAAGAGCTGTCGGAGAATGAACTGAAGGATATAACACTCCAGTTCAGCGATACTAAAGCCGAAAGCGTACTGAAACAAGCCTCGAAACTCCTGGGCATGATATCGAAATACCTCAGTATAATAGAAATACCAAATATCGACGACCTTATAGTCGAAAAAATCGAGATTATTTCGCTTTACGGGAACAGGATACTTGTAGTGATTGCCCTAAATTCAAATATCATACGAACGGTAACACTCGAAGCCGACTTCGAAATCGATATGAAAATACTGCAGGAAATCAGTTCGTTTATCAACGAAAGGACGAGCAGCAGGAAACTCAGTTACCTTAGGCAGAATTTCAGCGGCATTATGGAGGATTATTCCGGCAAAGATGCGCCTTTAATACGCTTGTTTATCGATTCGGTAGATAAATTGTTCGAAAACAGCAAGACTACCGACAGGATTCATATCTCCGGCACGCAAAACCTGCTTTCGTACCCCGAATTCGAAGATTTGGGCAGAGTGAAAGGTGTTGTTGAACTTATTGAGAACGAGGATATTATCATTCACCTTCTCGATAATAAAGAGAATGCCAGAGACGGCATTAAGGTACTTATAGGCAGGGAACTGAACAATGAACTGCTCGAAGATTACAGCCTTATAGTATCGAATTACGAAGTAGGCCCCGCATGCGGCTCAATCGGCCTTATCGGCCCCAAACGAATGAATTACTCTAAGATGGTATCCCTTGTCAAGTATTTTTCGTCGCTTATTCCAAAATATATCAGTTGAATATAACAAAAATTAACTTTTTCCGTCTTTTATCTATTATATTGAACTATCTTATGTAAAAAATAGTTAGTGTATCGATGGAGGATGGCTTGAATAAATCGGGTAAACCTTTAAGGAAATACCCCGGGCACGGCAAAGGGCTTGCCGATGTTTACAGCAAAGGGGATAAAGTTCGGAATATTCCGATAACTGATGCTAATACTATTAACTCGAATGATTTAACTGATTTGGATATGGCAACGGAAGAAAATAATTTGACGGAAGCAGGCGAGATGTTCGATCCCGCCGAAATAGCAGAAATGGCTGCAAAACTGGAAGCAGCCGAAAAAGAAAAAGAAGAACTGAGGGAGCAGGTCAGGAGGTCGTATGCCGATCTCGAAAACTTCAGGAGGCGCTCGCTGAAAGAAAAGCAGGAATTGATAGATTATGCCAACGAAAGGCTGCTGTTCAAACTGCTGGCGCTGCTCGACGACATGGGCAATGCCATCGATGCCGGCAGGAAATCCGAAGATTACGAAGCCCTGCTGACAGGTATAGAAATGATATACCAGAAATCCCTGAAATTATTTGAGGAATCGGGCGTTAAGCCCATGGAGAATTCCGTCGGCAGGCTGTTCGATTTCAACCTGCACGAAGCTATAATGATGATGCCCTCGGCCGATGTGCCCGCCGAGCATATTGCCGCCGAAGTGCAAAAGGGATATATGATACACGAAAAAGTACTCAGGCATGCAAAGGTCGTCACCTCATCGGGCCCGGCCGAATCATAAATTTGAATTATTCGAAATGTTTTAAATATGAGCAAGAGAGATTATTACGAGATTTTAGGTGTTGAAAGGGGGGCTTCCGTAACGGACATTAAGTCGGCATACCGCAAACTGGCTTTGCAGTACCACCCCGACAGAAATCCCGACAATAAGGAAGCCGAAGAGAAATTCAAAGAAGCCACAGAAGCCTACGAAGTGCTGAGCGACGAAAACAAGCGCTCCCGCTACGACAGGTATGGCCACGACGGTGTTAAAATGGGCCAGGATTTTGGCACTTATAGTAATTTCAACGATATATTCTCTGCCTTCAGCGATATTTTCGGAGGCGGGGGCAGCGGCAGCATATTCGATGATTTCTTCGGCGGCGGAAGGCGCTCATCGGGGCGCAGGCGCAATACCGGAGAGCCCGGCAGCGATATAAAAATCCGCCTGCCGCTTTCGCTCGAAGAAATTTCTACCGGAGTAGAAAAAACGATTAAAATTAAAAGATATGTGGTTTGCGGCTCATGCGGCGGCAACGGAGCCAGCAACGGCACGGCGCTGAAGACATGCCAGACATGCAACGGAATGGGCGAAGTGCGACAGGTTTCCCGTTCGATGTTCGGCCAGTTCGTAAATATCAGCGCATGCCCTGAATGCCAGGGAGCAGGCCAGGTGATCGGCGAAAAATGCAGGGAATGCAACGGCGAAGGAAGGTTGCAGGAAGAAGACACAATTAAAATTAACGTGCCGGCCGGCGTGGAATCGGGCAACTACATCCCCGTGCGCGGCAAGGGCAATGCCGGAAGGCGAAGCGGCAATACAGGCGACCTCGTCGTAATAATTGAAGAAAAAGAACATGAATTCCTGCGCAGAAACGGCGACAATGTTGTTTACCACCTGTCGGTAAGCTATCCCGACGCAGCACTGGGTGCAGAAATTGAAGTGCCTACAATCTGGGGGGCCGAAAAGGTGAAAATTGCACCGGGAACGCAGCCCGGAACAGTCATAACTCTGAAGGACAAGGGGATTCCACACCTGAACTCTTACGGCAAGGGCAACCAGGCGGTTTACGTTAATGTTTTCGTCCCTACAAGCCTGACTCCTAAAGAAAAGGCATACCTGACTGAATTGCAAAGAAGCAAAAATATCAATCCTGCCGATAAATCAGTAAAGAAAGGAAAGGATTTTTTCGAGAAAATTAAAGATACTTTCTTTTAAATCAAATTTGCAGAAGTGGCAGAAAAATCCGTCATGGACAAAATGCAGACTGCGCTCGGCATTACGCGCGCAGAACTGCTTGCTGTGATTGTCCTGGCCGGAGGCTTGCTTGCCGGAGTAATTATAAAATATATCGTTGCAGGGAATGAGCCGGTTTACTATGCAGGTTCCCCCGAAATCACCGAACTGCTGGACAGCCTGGCCGAGGCTGAAGTGCCATTATACACAGGAACTAACGACACCGCCGCAATCGAAGCAGCCAGCGCCCGCAGGCCTGCCGATACCGCTGCCGCTAAATACAGCCAAACTAACATGCCCGCACAAAAAATAAATATCAATAAAGCAACCGAAAAAGAACTGATGAGGCTGCCGGGGATTGGCCCCAAAACTGCCGCCGATATTGTTGCCCGGAGGAAAGAGAAATCCTTTTCGAAACCCGAAGATATAATGGATGTGAAAGGAATAGGGCCAAAGAAATTCGAAAAAGTGAAATCGTTTATCGTAGTAAAGTAAATTTTCCTAATATTGTATTTTTTAAAAAATGAAATTTTGAATATTTGATGAGAGGCAGTGATGAAGAAGACAATATTTAACGGGTTGCACAAAGAAGCAGGCGCAAAGATGGTTGAATTCGCAGGGTACGAAATGCCAATCCAATACCCCAAAGGCATTATCCACGAGCATAAAATCGTTCGCGAAAAAGTTGGAGTATTCGATGTGACGCACATGGGCGAATTTGAAGTGCGCGGCAAGGACGCTCTTGCCTATATCCAGAAGATAACGATAAACGACGCTTCGAAACTGACACCCGGCAAAGTACAGTATTCGGCATTCTGCCTGCCCGGCGGCGGCATAGTCGATGACCTTCTGGTCTATCGCTTCGAAGATTATTTTATGCTCGTCGTCAACGGCGCAAATATCGACAAGGATTATGCATGGTGCCAAAAGAACCTGGAAGGTTTCGATGCCGAACTTAAAAATGTAACCGATGAGATTAACCTTTTGGCGGTGCAGGGCCCGCGTAGCCTCGATACTCTGCAAAAGCTCACCGGCACCGATATGTCGGTAATTCAGTTTTACAACTACGAATTGGGTAAATTAGCCGGTGTCGATATGATTATCTCGCGAACTGGCTATACCGGCGAACTCGGATTCGAACTTTATTTCCGCGGTGGACTGAAAGAAGCTGAGCAGGTATGGAATTCGGTTTTCCAGGCAGGAAAAGAGTTTGGTATCGAGCCTGTGGCGCTTGGCTGCCGCGATACTCTCCGCTTAGAGAAATGCTACTGCCTTTACGGCAACGACATCGACGAAACAACCAATCCCATCGAAGCAGGACTGGGATGGATTACAAAGCTCGACAAAGGGCCGTTCAACGGCAGCGATGTTATTGCCAGGGTGAAGGCCGAAAAACCTACGAGGAAACTGGTGGGTTTCACCATCGACGAAAAAAAGTTTATTCCACGCCACGGCTACAATATCCTCGTAAACGGCGAACAGGCCGGCAATGTGACGAGCGGGAACCTCTCGCCATCGCTTGATAAGCCAATAGGCCTGGGATATATTAAATCGGAATTTACTGCTCCCGGTACAAAAATCGAGATTGAATCCAGGGGCAGGAAAACAACCGCCGAAATAGTAAAGACGCCTTTTTTGTAAGTAAGTGCTGAATAATATACTAACAGCCATCCGCAGTTTGATTAACTACGGATGGTTTGTTTTTTATTGCCGCAAGCATACACGAGAATGATAAAGACAATTCTAAATTCAATCCAGCAGGCCGCAACACACGGCTTCAGCCCTGTGAAACCAACACCACACTGCCACGCAACACACGGCTTCAGCCGTGTGTGAAATATTCGGAATATACTCAAAAAATTTGTAGATTTGTATGGTTGATTATTTATGCCAATTCTGTTGAATTTGATATGGGGAATTTTTCATGGTTATCGATCAGGCAAAGGATACTATAGAAAGGCTTGTGGAGCGTTTCGGATACCATCTCGATGAATATAAAAAAGGGCATTACAACGAAACACAAACCAGGAACGATTTTATCAATCCGTTTTTCGAAGCGCTTGGCTGGGATATAAACAACAGGGCAGGGCTGGCTGAAAGCTACCGGGAAGTAATCCACGAAGACAAAATTAAAATTACGGGAAGCACCAAAGCACCCGATTATTGCTTTACTATTTACGGCCAAAAGAAGTTTTTTGTCGAGGCAAAGAAGCCGAGCGTATATATTAAAGAGCAAATAGATCCTGCCTACCAGGTGCGCCGCTATGGCTGGAGCGCCAAGCTGCCAATTTCTATCGTAACGGATTTCGAGGAATTCTCTATTTACGATTGTTCGGTAAAACCTGCACCAAGCGATAAAGCTTCTGTGTCGAGGATAAAGTATATTACTTTCCGTGAATATATCGGTGAGTTCGATTTCCTGTGGGAAACATTCTCGAAGGAAATGGTGCTGCGCGGAAGTTTCGACAAGTTTGTCAGCTCGGGCAAAGGGAAAAAAGGCACTGCCGGGGTGGATGCCGAATTCCTGAAAACATTGGACGGATGGCGCGACCTGCTGGCGCGGAATATTGTGAACAGAAACAGTTCCATTGGAGAGGACGAACTTAACTTCTCGCTGCAAAAGATTATCGACAGGCTGATATTTCTGCGTATTTGCGAGGACAGGGGCGTGGAGCTTGAAAACCAGCTATTCAACACTTTGGGTGTAAACATATACTCCAAACTAAAAACTATATTCCACACTGCCGACCAGAAATACAATTCCGGCCTGTTCGATTATAAAAAGGATACGATTACAGACGGGCTGAATCTCGACGACAAAATTTTAAAAACAATAATCGAGGAAATGTATTACCCAAAAAGCCCCTACGAATTTTCGGTTATACCTGTCGAAATATTGGGGCATTCCTACGAACAATACCTTGGCAAGGTAATAAGGATAACACCGGGCCACAGAATAAAAATCGAGGAAAAACCGGAAGTGCGCAAGGCAGGCGGCGTTTACTACACCCCGCAGTATATTGTGGACTATATAGTCAAAAACACAGTCGGCAAACTGCTGCACGGCAGCACAGGCGACGAAACACCAACGGCAGACAATATTCAACCCACGGGTGTTGGTGTTCCTGACCCTACGGTAAACCGTAGGGTTGATGTTGATAATGACAATCAACCCACGGGTTCACCCGTGGGGAATGGAGATATAGACCAAACCAATCAACCCACGGGTTCACCCGTGGGTAC
>DAINRZ010000077.1:0-10584 GCA_036741575.1 Kapaibacterium sp. (SeqCode) | reverse complement strand
TCGGTACCGGCGTTGTAGCCTGTTGTCGAAGTAGCTACCCTGAAAATACGGTTGTTCTTAATTACGGAATTCTCTTCGTTGCCCATCAGAATACCAGCACGGCTGACATTATAAATCATGTTGCCGGAAAGAGTATTGCCGTTATTGTAATACCTTGCCTGCTTGCCGGCGCCGCTATTGGTCAGCGGGCCAATGCCAAGAGAAATTATACCGTATGCAAAACCGCTGATCTTATTGTTAGATATAATATTATTGCGGTTTACAAGTGTGTCGAGGCGGAATGTATTGGTTGTAATAGGAGTTCCTGCCATGGCCCACAACTGAAGGTCGTCCATGGGAGGGACTGAACGCATCGAGATAGCTGCCGAATAAGACTTATCAGATGGCTGGTAATCCTTTTCATACAAATATGTAGGCTGCGTGTATTGATTAACAGGTATTGTATAATTTGTCCAGCTAACAGACGGATTATTGGAGATAATCACGCAGTTTTTAATTGTTATGTTCGAGGCGCCCTGGCTTAGGAAGAATGCTGCATTCCATTTGGAATCAGTATATAAAACAAACTTTAGCGTTTTTTGAGCGCCGCCGTCAAAAATTAAATAGCCTTCGGAGTTTGCGAACTGTTTCCTTAATGATGAAGGAGAATTGTTGATAATTGCATTTGGATTTGATACATCGAGAGATTGGCCGAAAATAATTCCAACTCCATCGGTACTGTATAGGTTAATAACAACGTTGCCTTCGGAAGTCATCAGGCTGGAAGCAGGCCTGAAAGTAACTGTATTTACAGAGCTGACGCCTTCAATTTTCGACCTTAGGTCTAATGCCGGGCCAGGAGTACTCAGGCCGACATCTCCTACACTATATGAAGCTGCTGTGAATTCGAAAACTACCGGTCCGGATATACCTCTTTTAAATAGTTCGTCCACAGCTTCCCTGATACTTGTGAAATTCCTATCATTATAAGCTGCATCTGATTCGGCATCGCCGGTTGATTTATCCGGGCCGATAGTATAAGTACCGTTCAATGCACTTTGGACAGTGAATGTGTCTTTTGTTTTGTCGTTCAAATTATAATCATCATCCATTACCTCAATCGATGCCTGAATCTCGTAATCACCGGGAGCCAATGGAGTAAACGGGTCGTAAACCATATCTGTAGTATTAAACGACAATCCGGCAGCAATGCTGGAAACCTTGATATTTTGTTTATTATAAACCTCAGTATCTGTATTCAAGTGCCTTATGGTAACATTTGTCGGCGCATCCGAAATATCGCTGAGCCCGTTGTTCTGGTACCTAACTCGCGGTGAAACCGGCCTTCCTACGTAATAGGCTTCTTCGGTTCCGCTTTCGTTTATATTGACAGGTTCCATAATTTTAACGGCTTCACCTTCAAATTCCGGCGCTACCCTAAATTCATGGACTGTAGAAAGTATTTGCCAGGGCCAGTAATTGTTCCATTTTTCCACATCGCCGTTCAAATTCACATAGGCTGTAAATTTGAAATTTCCTGCCCCATAATTCAATGGCGCCCAGGACCTGAAATCGACAAATCTTTCATCGCCAAGTTTCATCTGGTCGGCTGGTGTTTCTGCTTCCCAGTAAAGCGAGTCAGAGAAAATCACTTCATTGCTTTGGTTGTAAATCTTTGCAATAGCATAGTAATTAGAAACATTATTGATACCTTTGTTTACAACCTTTAGGCGAAGAGGTACTGTGCCGGTGAGAGAATACATATAATTTTCTTTCACTCTGGGATTGACTACAGTCATAATCTGCAAATCCCATGGCGCAGCAATATTAAAGAAAGATTCATTATCATAAAGCTTGCCGCTGTGTGTAATTTCGTCATATACACGATAATAACCGCCCGAAATACTGCTTTCGTTTGTTTTCAGGTCGAGCGCCCCGCTTGGAGAATTGCCAAATGCAATATTATCTCCTGCAGGAGCAGCCGGCGTCTTGGTTGAAAATCTGGTAAGCACCATATTGGGAATAGAATTAGTAGCATCGTATATTGTCCTGTAATTAGGATGAACAGGATAAGATAGCGGCCCTGCAATAGTCCTCCTGACAGAAGCATTTGGGATTGCATTATCAAGTTGAATTCCCGGGCGCTGGTCATCGCCATAACCACCGGGGTCCAAGGTTCCGTCACCGTAAATATATCCTTTTCTTAGGTTTACGTTCGAAGCAGGATAAGAATTAACTACTTCGACACCATAAGTCAATCTGATATAATCTCCTTTTTGTATGGCGTCGTAAGTTGCATTATCCCTTACAGTAACATAATATGTATAACCTCTGGAAAGCGGTGTGGATGGCTTGCCGAATTCCCAATCGTTCCAGCCCATATTGCCGTTGCCCAGGGGGTCGATATTTATATAATTCGTATATGGCATCGAGGTAGTGTAATAGCCCGAAAATCCTATCAGGGCATTTTTGTAATAATAATTGCCGTAGGGGTAGGGTGTCCCTATGTTGGCGCTGCCTCTATCCATATCTCCGTAATGGACCTCAACCACATTCGTACCTTCGTAAAGCTTCACCTGGACACTCTGCCTGCCGGCAGCATCGTTTATATAGTAAAAGCTAAAATCTTTCCATTCAAATATCAACACCCTGTTTGGGTAGGTTCCTGTCAATAAAATCTTCATAGTGTAAAGGAACGGATAAGGGTAAGTTGTGAAATTATAGTAGTTGTAAGCAAAAAACGGGTAAATATACCCTCCATAATACCTGTTGTAGTAGTAATAAGGGATATAATTATATTGTAAAGTATAATACGGGTAAAAATATGTGCCGTAATAAGTCGTTGTGGGCGACATTCTCAGGCCAGTTGCGCCGCTCATCGTAAAATACCTCATTCGCTGGCCGTCGTAATAGAATACGAAATCTGATGGCGGGGTATATGCCAAGGTAGATGATGCATAGCAATAGGTCCCCGTAAAATAGGTTGTCCACGAAGTAAGGTCCTTGTAAGGTGCATTCCCGCCTCTTACTTTAGCATTCAGCAAGGGTAGCTGCGAATAACCTGTTTGGGGCAAGGTTATTAACATTAGCAAGGCCGCAATCAACACACCTTGTAATAATTTTTTATTCATATAAACTCCCGATTATATTTAGAAATTCATCAACTTTTTTCTGCTTCATATTCAGTCTTTCCATAAAATTGCTTTTAATGGATACTATTACTTTATATACTACTTTATTTTATTATTATAATAATTATTAAAAAACAATAACAAAAACAAATCAATTTACAAAAATTTTCTTTTTTATCATTAATAAATGACACATGTAATCCGAAATTGATTCATCATTTTTGTATTTTTTTTAAAAAATAGCTGAAATTTCTACAACCAGGTATGAATCAGCAAGAAATTATAGCAGTAAATGTGGAATGCAACATATACTAAATTGATATATTTAAAGTACTTAAATATTCGATATTTAATAATATCATTGTTCAGGCCATTTTACGAAAGAAAACCCGATTTTCAGATATGCAATAATAAAAAATAATAGTCCTTTAATTGATTGACCAGCAATCAATAAAAAACAATTCTCTTATTTCCCTTGTGGGATTTTACTATGTTTTTTCATCCAATAACAATAGAGTATGTAAAGTAAACCACTACACGTAAACAAAATCATCTGCAAAAAGTATTTATTTGAGTGGCTGTTTCCTTAAAAACAGCCACTCTGCTATATTTTATTCAAATCACCTGACGATATGCAATTGCCTTACAAATGCTTTGCCGTTAACGTTCAGCACTATCGTATAATAGCCGCCGGCAAGGCCCGATACATCTATAGTACGGGTGTATGAACCGGCTGACATCGCGCCGTTGTATGAATGCAGTACTTTCCTGCCCGAAAGGTCGAATACCGACAATTCAACATTGCCGCCCTCGCCTATCGTAAAGTTCAGTATGCTTTCGTAAGCGGCCGGATTCGGCACTGCTTCGCCAAGCCACGACGATCCGTCGCCGCCTATCGTTACCTTCACTTCGCTGCTGTATTCAAATTTACCGTCAAGGTCAACCATCTTTAGCCTGTAAATGTATGTGTTGCCTAAGCTTACGCCTGCATCGGTTACAGGGCCGTACATCAGGCTCGTGCTGCTGCGGCCGGCGGCTTTCTCCTCGCCGATTTTCTCGAATGCTGTGTTGCCGGCAGCTGTCTGCTGAGACCTTTCAACTTCGAAATGCGATGTGTTGATTTCGCCGGCGGTCTCCCAGAGCAACTCGACACGATTGCCGACTGTACGGGCTTCAAAGCTGGTAAGCTCTACCGGTATAACGTTGCCGCCGTTCTTGTTCAGGAAGTCAAGTACAGCACGCAATACAAGCTCTATTGTGCCGTAATGGCGCCAGTCTATGCCAAGGTATACGGTATTGACCGGTATCGTTACCGTTGCAACGCCGGCAGCTGTCTCCTTCGGCGAAGGCGAAGTTACGCTTGCGGCATTATAACTATAAGCTACGCGCGACAGGCCTATGCCGTCAGTATAAACGCTCATCAATCCGGGGACTGGGTCCTGATCGGCAGGTGTCAAACCGGTGCGAAGCACTGAATGTGTCCAGCCGCGGCCAACGGTTTCGCCGATTATATAATTGTTTGCATCGTCCTGGGTCGTGTAAGCAAGGCCGCCGTTCGGGTCTGTCGGGTAAATTGTATTCTTGCGGGCATATAATGTATTTTTCACCCAAGTCGAATCGGCTGTGTAGTTCAGGCGCACCATCTCCTGGCTGCCGATTACAAGGTTCTTCTTGCTTTCCGATGTGCCCGAGCCGACAAACTTCGTAAGGTCATCGCGCTCCTGGCGGCTCAGTGCATTCTCGTCGGCGTCCGTCCAGATTAACGTGCGGTACATTGTATAATCCACTGCGCGGGGTTCCCAGGCTGAACGCTCGAATACGTCATAATATACGTTTAGCACAGGGTATTCGCTCGATATATCCCAGCCGTTCACCCAGCCAAGCCGTGCCAAGCCTGCCACAAGGCTGTCGTAGTTGCGGTGGCCTGCCTTGACGTCTTCGGTCGCGCCAAGGTCGGTATGATCCTGGTATGTGTTCTCGGCCGAAAGCATGATGTCGAACTTGGAACGTTTCAGGTAGAACCTGACCGTTTTTTCCATAACATTATTACCTATATTCTCATCGTTCTGCAGGCCGATAACTATCTTGTAAAGCGGCGATACGTTATTTTGCATCGAAGCGTACATTGCAGGTATTACATATATCGAATCGGGGTCGTTTGGTGTGCCTTCGTAATACTTGTTCCATTCGCTGTAAGACGATGGGTTGAAATCCTTAATTATGTTATCTGCCAGGTCGAACGAGACATCGACTGTCTGGCCCGATTCAACGGTAACATACTTTGACACATCGATTTCAGTGTTTGTATAGAAATTACCCGGATTGGCAGGGTCTTCCCTCATTATCTTGCAGGTTACCTTCATGCCTGTTTGCGGAAGGCTGCCGTTGTTTGTCAGCTTAATCCGCACATCCACCGGAGATTTGGTCATAATATGCTCCACGCCGCCGAACGGGCCCGATGTGGACATATATGCGCCGGGGGCGCTAACGGCTGTTATCTCTGCATCAGAATTCAGAAGTATGCCGGGGAATTCAAATGCGCCTATGTCGTAGTTCTGGCTCATAAGGCCGCGCTGATTACCGTCTATATCTTTGTCCACATAAACAAGATTCTCCCCGCGGTTGTTGAGTTTCGAACCCTGAGGCCACGTCGGAGTATTCTTCACGCGCATCTTCGAATTGAAGTCTGCTATATTGGGCATCGCTAGGTCGGCGGTAAAGTTGTAATTCGCCGAAAGTTCATCCATACCCGAGAATGTGTACCATTGATTAAGGGTTGAAAACTCGTTACGGGTGCCTTCATAGAGCACCTGGCTATTTGAATTAATGTTGACGTAACGGTAGATTGCTGGTTGGTCGGTGCCGGCGATCAGGTAGTATATGTTCCTGTTCGATACCAGGGTTTTCGGGTCTTTCATGCCAAGGCCCTGATAGCATACAGCCGCAAATATATTGGTAGCGCCAGGATCGTTGTTGTCGAGCATTGCTATGGCATTGTTCTTAATAATGCTGCTGTTGCTGTTCTGGAGCACAACGCCGGCATAAATACCCTGGGTTGTGGAATAGCCGTCATCGCCAAGTACAATCGTATTGTTAGCTATTTTGGCACCCGAAGCAAAGAAGTCAGGTATTTCGGGCGTTACAAGTTTCGTCATAAAGTCCGGTTCGCCGAATTTACGCTCTGTCGAAAGGCGGATGCCTATCTTGCTGACTGTGGCGGCATTCGACCGCAGGCCCCAGATGACGTTGTTCTTTATCGTAAAGTTGTCTGCGGCATTGGGGAACATTGTACCGGATATGTCATTCATAACCTGCTCTGCTTTTATTCCGTAAACATACGCCCAGGCACTGTTTGCTGCCTGGCCTATGTCGCTGATTTCATTGCCGTCAACTGTAATATTGATATTATTGTAGCCAAATTTCGAGAGTTGTGTGCGCTCGCCGCCTAAGATTATTCCTGCCACGTCGGTACCGGCGTTGTAGCCTGTTGTCGAAGTAGCTACCCTGAAAATACGGTTGTATCTGATAATCGAGTTTTCCTCGTTGCCCATAAAAATACCTGCCCTGCTAATATCATAAATAATATTTCCGGAGAAAATATTATCCCGGTTGTAATACCTTACTTTTTGGCCTGTTCCCAAATTAGCCAAAGGACCAATACCCAGGGATATAATTCCGTAAGCAAAACCGGTGATTTTATTATTCGAAATCAGGTTATTCCTGTTCACAAGAGTATCCATATTATAAGCATTAGTTGTCAACTGCGGGCCGCTGTATTCCCATTGGTTAATATCATCCATGGGCGGCAAAGAACGCAATACGATACCGGCTGAATACGCAATTGTGGAAGATTGCCGGTCTCTTTCGTAGAGGAACGTCGAACTGGAATACTGAAATACCGGTAATGTTGACTTGACCCATGAGGCAGCGGTATTCTGCGGCATAATAACACAATTCTTTATGGTGATATTTGATGCGCCCTGGCTAAGATAAAACACGGCTTTCCATGGTGAATTGGTGTGCAACATGAATTTTAATGTTTTTTGTGCTCCCCCGTCGAAAATAATATACCCAGCCGAATTTGCAAACTGCTTTCTCAAAGAACTTGCAGAATTGTTGAATATGGCGTTTTGGTTGAATACTTCGGCAGACTGCCCGAAAATTATTCCTACCCCCACGCTGCTGTATAGGTTAATTACAACGTTGCCCTCGGAAGTCATCAGGTTGGATGAAGGCCTAAAAGTAACTGTATTCGTTGAATTAACACCCTCAATTTTTGTCCTTAAGTCCAGCGCCGGTTCGGGAAGGTTCAAATCTTCGTCGCCGACAACGTAACTTCCGGTGGTAAACTCGAATACAACTGGCCCCGATACTCCTCTTTTAAATAACTCATCGACAGCTTCTTTCACTGAAGTAAAGTTTCGGCTGTTATATGCTTTGACGGCTTCTGCATCACCGGAAAATTTGTCAGGCCCAATCATATAAGTGCCTGTTAGCGCGCTTTCAACTGTAAATGTATCAGTAATGTTATTGTTTGATTCATTATCGTCATCGACTACTTCAATATGAGCTTTAATCTCATAATCTCCCGGCACCATGGGAATGAATGGGTCGTAAACCAGGTCGGTAGTATTCATAATCATACCGGATGCAATACTTGGTACTTTAATGTTTTGCCTGCTGTAAACCTCATCTCCCGAACTTAAGTACTTAATACTTATATTTGTTGGTGCATCGGAAATATCGCTGATACCGTTGTTACGGTATCTTATACGCGGAGAAACCGGCCTGCCAACGTAATGGAACACCTGGTCGCCGGATGAATTAAAGTTGATAGGCTCCATCACTTTCAAGGCTTCCCCTTCGAACTCGGGTGCAACCCTGAATAGATAATCTGCCGATACTGTTTGCCAGGGCCAGTAATTATTCGAAATTTCCTCATCGGCTATCAGGTGGACATAAGCCCTGAATTTGTAGTTGCCGGCTCCGTAATTCAGTGGCGCCCAAACTTTAAAGTCTATTGCACGGGTATCGCCAAGTTTCAGCTGCTCGGCCGGTGTTTGGGCCTCCCAGTATATTGAATCGGTATATAGCAGTTCATCGTACATATTATAGATTTTTGCCAAGGCGTAGAAACTACTTACATTATTCATACCGTTGTTAATTACATTTATTCTAACCGGTACGGTTGATGTAAGAGAATATAAATATGTTTCGAGCGACCTAGGATTGGTTACCGCCTGGATTTTTAAATCCCAACTAGAAGCGATGTTAAAATCATAGTCATGATTATAATTCTTGCTATTGTAGGTAATCAAATCTGCGACATGGTAAGTACCCGTGGATATACTACTCTGGTTGGAAAACAAATCCAAAGCGCCGCTTGGCGCGCTGCCGAAGGCAATGTTATTGCCGGCAGGGGCAGCCGGAGTTTTAGTTGAAAATCTTGTTAAGATATTGTCGGGTATAGTATTTGTGGCATCGTAAATAATTTTATAATTCGGATGAACAGGATAAGTTACCGGGCCCGAAATTTGGCATCTGACAACAGCGCTTGGTGCAGCGCTGCCAAGTTTGATACCAGGGCGCTGCGTGTCCCCATAACCACTAGGATCAATAGTGCCGTTACCGTAAATGTAGCCTTTTCTAAGGCTTAAATCTTTCGAAGGATAGGATTCTTTGATTTCTATTCCATAGTTTAACTGGACAACATCTCCCTTTTTCATTTGGTCGAAATCGGCATTTACCCTGACCGCTGAATAAGCAGTATAACCTCTGGATAAAGGTGATGTCGGAGTGCCGTATTCCCACTTGCCATAGCCGCAATTCCCGTTACCGTTAGGGTCAATATTTATATAATTATCAGTCGGCGGTGTCGAAGAAGGGGCATACCCCATAAATCCTATCAGTGCTGTCTTCCAGTAAGTATATTGTGTTCCTACCGTTGCAGAACCCCTATTCCAGTTACCATAATGGTATTCTATGATATTTGATGTTTCGTATAATTTTACCTGGCAATTAAGGTTTACGCCATATTGAGACTGGGAGTAATACCAGCCGAAATTTCTCCATTCAAAAGTAGCAACCCTATTGGGGGCTATTCCAGATATTAATACCCTCATTTCATATGTTGAAGGAGTCGATCCGATATTATAGTAATGGTATGCCCAGAATGGGAATAAGTAAGCTCCGTACCGGCGGTTGTAATTTGGGCTGTTAATTATTTCATACTGCTGGTTGTTGCCCCAAAGCTGGGCCGTATAGTATGTAGTAACAGCACTTATCCTCATTCCGCATGAACCACACATAGTGATATAACGGCAGTTCTGGTTTTCGTAATAGAAATTAAATGGCAGTGTAAAGCTGAGCGGTGTGTAATAATATATTAATGTTGGCGGTAAAATCGCCGCATCGTAAGATGTCAGCGGAATATACTCTCTCGTAAATGTCCGAATTTTTCCGGACAGAAGGGTTGTCTGGGCTGATATTTTTTCTGTTATCAAGCCTGACAAATGTAGTGAAATTATTATTGCAACGAGAAGAAATTTTTTCATTGAACGCTCCTGGTTAATTCCTATAAAAATAATTCTTTACACATTTTTAAAAATTCGACATACAAAAAGCCAACAAACACAGTTAAATCTCTTTTCATCCTGAAATCATAAAGTATTTTATGTTTGCAAATCATTTAGATTTTAAAAAATTTATTACAAATATTTTACATCAATTATTCTAAATAACTACACATAATTTGTTAAAATGATTAAGAATTTTTTTCAAAAAATTTGTTTTTTTCCTACTTTTTTTTAAACAGGTTAAAAAAGTTGCTGTTATGGAATTTCGTTCGGATGATACTTTGAAATACATAACAAAAGAATATTCTTCTAAAACCATGATGTATAAAGGGAAGATTCATATAGACCCCGGCTTCGGCATCAGCAGTTCAGCATATTGTAATCACTAAATGCCGAAAATGCAATTCCACTCTGCCTTTTCATTTTGTAAGCCTTAAACTGTCATTTATTAATTCTCATTCTTTCATACCATTTGTTGCAGAAAAAGAATTACAATTTCTTTCAAAAATACTTTCACTGATTCTTCAGAAATAACCAGTATGTTTTTTCTTGCGCCAGTTCCATTTCCTGATTGAATTTTATAAGTATAATGTTGCTTCTAAAAAGGTCGTAAGGCCATTGTAAGTAATATCGCCATGTGTATAATTTATAGTTTTAGCCGGGTTTTGTCTGCTAAACTTAAAAGAGAATCTTGTAAGGATCTATATTTGTTTAGGTTTCCGTTTAGAATTTATAGAAATTCTTTATGTATTTCATCAAATCCTTAATTTCTACTACATCCCTTTCACCGGTTTCCCTGATTTTTACTTCTACTTTGCCTTCTTCGATATTCTTTTTGCCGGCAATAACCTGAACTGGTATGCCCAGCAGGTCGGCATCGTTAAATTTTATGCCGGCAG
>DAINRZ010000076.1:0-10641 GCA_036741575.1 Kapaibacterium sp. (SeqCode) | reverse complement strand
CCGCTTTATTTTTCAACTACTTAGTACCGGAGGAGGGATTTGAACCCCCGACACCAGGATTATGATTCCTGTGCTCTAACCATCTGAGCTACTCCGGCAACTTTCAAAGAATTCAAAAATAATACTTTTTCGTGAAAATACAAAAAACAAAAAACAGGCTTCGAAAATGAAACCTGTTTTCGTATTTGAAATATACTAGTTCTTAGGAACTTTCGAGTATCTTCTTTATCTCGTCCCTTAATTGAGCAGCCGTTTCGTAGTTTTCGTCGGTAATTGCTTTGTCAAGCTGGGTTTGCAGTTGCTCGAGCTTAGTTTTCGGTTGCCTGTTTTGTTCGGATTCCTGAGCCAGTGGTTTTGGTTTCATAAACTGCATATCGCCGTCTTCTTCGGCCATATCGGCATCCTCGCCCTGGGGTGTTATACCGGTTTCTTCGAGAACTTCCTCGCTAACATATATGGGTGCGTTGCAGCGCACTGCCAGAGCAATGGCATCGCTGGGGCGGGCGTCGATTTCTATACCCGAGTTTTCGAAAATCAGCTTAGCGTAGAAAGTACCTTCCTTCAATTCATTTATATAAATCTCGGACAAACCGACACTGAATGAATCAAACAGCGCTTTAATCAGGTCATGAGTCATAGGCCTTGGAGGCATAACTCCTTCCATCTCGAGTGCAATAGCCTGAGCCTCGAAAGCCCCGATGATAATCGGCAGCCGGCGGTTGCCGTCAACCTCCTTTAGTATCAGGGCATAGGCATTATTGCTGGCAGGGCTTGCCGAAAGGCCTAAAACAACAAGTTGTACTTTTTCCATTTTCTATTATATTATTACCACAAATTTCAAAAATTTCAGCATTTAAAGACTGATAAATCAACAATTTATTGCAAGGTATCAGCTTTTCAGGCGCTTAATGCCTGCCGTCAGTTTGGGCAGTACATCAAATATATCGCCTACTACCCCATAGTCTGCCACTTTGAATATCGGCGCATCTTTATCTTTATTTATCGCCAGAATTATTTTCGATGTGGACATACCGGCAAGGTGCTGCACGGCTCCGGAAATACCGCAGGCCACATAAAGTGTGGGGGATACTGTCTTGCCTGTCTGGCCCACCTGCTCGGAATGTGGGCGCCAGCCGGCATCGACAACAGCCCTGGAAGCCCCTACGGCCGCTCCGAGAGCCGAGGCGAGTTCTTCGATAAGGCCATAATTTTCGGGCCCTTTGATGCCCCTGCCGCCTGATACGATTATATCTGCCTCGGAAACATCCAGCTTGCCTTCGTTGCGAGACACATTGACCACAACCGCCCCGAAATCGGAATCGCTAATCTGCGGGGTAAATTCAGTGAAATTCAGGCTTGCCGGAGCCGATGCCTTAACTGCCGTAAAAACGTTGGGCCTGAGTGAATAAACATGTACTGCAGTGTTGATTTTTGTTGCCACTACTGCTTTGCCTGCATAAACAGGTTTTTTGGCAACAATATCAGATCCGGCAGCATCCAGGGCAATAACGTCGGCAATGTAGCCTGCCTGCAATTTAACTGCTGTTCTGGGGGCTATTTCCTGTCCGGCTGCATTGGCGGCAAACAACACACAGTCTGCACCGGAAGATGCCGCTGCCTGTGCTACGACTGCAGCAGCAGCAGTTGAGGAATGCCTGGCAAATTTATCGCCGGATACGTTCAAAACCTCTGCCAAGCCGTATTCTGCTGCCTCGCCGAGCATATCTGAGCTTCCGTTGATAACGACGCCGGCAACTGAAGCCGAAGTTTTTTCTGCCAGGTTCCTGGCAGCGGTAATTAATTCGTAAGATACCCTTTTTAGGCCTTTATTCTGGATTTCCAAATAAACTAAAATTTTCTTCATTTATATTCTCCGGGTAATTTCAAATAATTAAATAACTTTGGCTTCTTCGTGAAGCAGCTTGACGAGGTTGTCCACATCTTCCTGGCTGTCGGCAAACATCTTACCCAATCTCTGCTTGGAAGGTATTTCCATCGAAAGGACCGATACCCTTGGGTCGGTGGGCTTTGCATCAATCTCCTCGATAGGTTTCGATTTAGCCTTCATGATATCGGGCAGCTTTGGATACCTTGGTTCATTAAGCCCTTTTTGTGCACTTACAATGCATGGCATGGGCGCTTCTACAGTTTCCCTGCCGCCTTCGATATCGCGCTCGGCGGTTATTTTGTGGCTGTCAACCTTTAATCCCGATACGACCGAAACGGAAGGTATTCCCATCAATTCGCCCAGCATAGAAGGTATCTGGAGAGAGTCGTAATCGACGCTCTGCCTGCCCAGGAATATCAGGTCGGGCTTAAGCTCCTTTGCAAACTCGGCTAAATTATATGCCACCTGGAACGAATCGAGCGCTTCTGCCGATTTAATATACACAGTTCTGTCCACCTTCATAGCCAGAGCCGTCCTAAGCTGCTCCTTTGCGTCTTCGTGGCTTACGGATATTGCAGTAACCACCGGCTCGCCGCCTAATTTTTCCTTTAGCCTTAGCGCTTCTTCGATAGCGAATTCATCGTAAGGGTTAATAATAAACTTAACATTCTGTTTGTCTATCGTTTTGCCGTCAGAGCCGACCATTATCCTGGCGGCTGTGTCGGGTACGCGTGAAATACATACTAAAATATTCATCAATTCTCCGATATATTATTTAATAGCATCGATTTTTCGTTGCAATACAATTAAACTAAAAAAAATTACATTTCAAATAATTAAAATACTTATAGTTTTTTGGCCATAAAAACAAGGCTGCCGCTCAGGCTTGCAGGATTGTTTACCGAGCATGGCGGAATATTGCCGGGGCTGTAGGCCGAGGGTAAAGTCATCTTGCATGAACTGCCGTCCTGAAACACCCTGATATCTACTCTGCCTTCGTAAACTTTAATATTCTTGGAGCATAGCAGAATTTTCCACACAAGAATAGCCCCGTTCAGAAACTTCGGCTCGATTTTCAGCCTTTTCAATTCGTGCGAACCGTTTTCGGCCGAAAGCTTTACCTGGTCGAGTACCTGGTCTTTCGCAGGATTGTAAACACGGAAATCGCCGCCTGCCGCCAAATCCGTATCTGCAAATAGATCGATTGCCACGCTTCCCCCTTCGGGATTTACGAAGCAATACCTGTTCTGTTTTTCTGCTAAATTCATATTATTTTAAAATATTATCAAAAACAATTTTCAATATTTTTTATTTTATTTAATGCAAAATTATAAAAAAGGGAAAAATAAATGTGTGTTAACGTATTAATTATAACAATATGTTGTTTTATATATAATAAATATGTAAAGTATTATGTTAAATATATTTAGTTGAATTAAGGAGTATTAATGAAGAAAGCCCCGACTCTTTATTTTCTTTTTGCTGCCCTGTTCATGGGCGCAGTTGTGTTTTGGTCCTGCAGCGATACCACGAACAATCCCTCCGATATTAAAACGGAAATCAGCGGTATTATCAGCGATGAGCAGGATAATCCTGTGCCTAATGCCGTTGTGGAAGCATATACAACAGTTGCAAAAGCAAAATCAGCAAAAGTCCAGTCCGAAGAAGCAGTGATATATACCGACACTACCGATGAAGACGGTAATTATACATTAAAGAACCTGCCCGAGGACCTGACAATGGTAGAAGTCAGGATAAAACACTCCGATTTCAAGGAATTCCACGACCAGATTAAAAATATCCTGAAAAATAATACCAACGGCAAACATCATGTGATGATTCTGCACAACGATGACTGCTGCGCAAAAATACAGTTCACCGTTAAAGACAAAAACAGCGGCGCAGCCCTGCAGGATGCAGAAATCCGGCTGAACAGAGGCAAAGAAATAATCAGGAAAGCTAAAACTAATGCCGACGGCTACCTGGAATATACAAATGTATGTATAAACAGCTACTGGATTAGGGTGGCACGCGAAGGCTACAAAGTAATTGAGCAGGAAATAAATATTGAAAATTGCAACGAGCCTTACCAGCTTGCACTCGAAATGACAGCGCTGGGCGATGAACCCTGTTGCAAAGGCGTTATTAAAGTGAGCGCACTCGATGCAGACTCGAAAGAACTGCTTAAAGGGGCAAAAGTCGTTCTCTGGAGCGGCGGCAAGGTGGTTGCCACTAAATATATCGAAAACGAATTTGCTGAATTTACCAACCTTTGCGAAGGCCTTTATGGCTTAGATATATCCAAAGACGGCTATAAACATATCGAATTCAACGCCGAGCTGGGCTGCGACGAAACTCTCTCGTTTACAAAAGAATTGCTGAAAAACGACTGCTGCCTTGGTAAGGTTAGCCTGCTCGTATTAGACGACAAACTTGTTGGCGTTGAAGGAGTAAAAGTCAAATTATGGAGCGGCAGCACAGTAATCCGCGATGGATTGACAGACGCCGAAGGCTCGATTACTTTCGATAAAATCTGCGAAGGAAAATACCAGATATCGTTCATTAAAGAAGGGTACAAGGGACAGGAATTTAACTTTGAGATAGGCTGCAACCAGGAACTGTCTTTCCAGAAAACAATAGCAAAACTGGAAGACGACTGCTGCAAAGGCATAATTAAAGTCTTTACAAAAGATTATGGAACAGGCGAAGCACTAAACGGTGCAAAAGTCATAATCTGGAAAGACGGCAAAGCCATCAGGGACAGGCTCACAGAAAACGGTATGGCAGGATTCGACGGATTGTGCCAGGGAGTATATGTCGTTTCAATTGAAAAAGATGGCTATAATCCCATTGAATTTAAAGTGGAACTGGGCTGCAATAAAACTCTGGAATTAGAGAAAAAGCTTATCAAAAAGAATGAAGATTGCTGCAAAGGCATAATCAAAGTGATGCCAAAAGACAACACAACAAACGAACCATTGAACGGCGCTACTGTCAATTTGTGGAAAGACGGCAAACTATTCAGGACAACTAAGGTTGTAAACGGTGTTGCCGGGTTCGACGGCCTGTGCGAGGGCAGATACGGGATAGATGTTATTGCCGAAGGGTACAAAGCTATCGAATTTGTAGTGGAACTGGGCTGCAATGAAACAAAAGAATTTGAAAAGAAGCTGGTACTTGCCGACGAATGCTGCAAGGGCATTATAAAAGTTATCGTCAGGGACGATAAAACCGGCGAGCTGATGAAATTCGGTGTAGTAAAGCTGTGGAAAGACGGGAAACTCCTTAAAGAAGGAAAAGTAACCGACGGTATAGTAGTATTCGAAAACCTGTGCGAAGGCAAATATTCAATCGGCATAACCGCCGAAGGTTATAAAGGCGCCGAAGCAGGTATAGAACTGGGCTGCAATGCAACCAAGGAAATTGAGAAACGGCTTATTTTGGCAGATGAATGCTGCAAAGGCATTATCAAGGTTTATCCAAAGGATGAGCAATCCGGCGAATCGCTCAACGGTGCTATTGTAAAACTGTGGAAAGACGGCAAACTGCTGAAGGAAGCAAAAGTAGCAAACGGTGTGGCTGTATTCGAAAACCTGTGCGAAGGCAGGTATGAGCTTAGTATAACAGCCGAAGGATACAAAGGCATAGAATTCGTTCAGGAACTGGGCTGCAACAAAACAGTCGAAGTTGTCAAAAAACTGGCAAAGAGCGAGGAATGCTGCAAGGGCGTAATAAAGGTATATCCCAAAGACAACGACAGCAACGAGCCGCTCAACGGTTCAATTGTCAAACTGTACAAAGACGGCAAACTGCTGAAGGAAGCGAAAACAGTAAACGGTGTGGCAGTATTTGAAAATATTTGCGAAGGCAAATATGTAATCACAATAACCGCCGAAGGCTACAAGGCAGTTGAATTCGCACAGGAAATCGGCTGCAATAAGACTATCGAAGTTGTTAAGAAATTATTGAAAAATGACGAATGCTGCAAGGGCAAAATCAAAATTTACCCCAAGGACAACGATAATAACGAGCCGCTCAACGGCGCTATAGTAAAACTGTGGAAAGACGGCAAGCTGTTTAAAGAAGCAAAGGTAGTCAATGGCGTGGCGATTTTCGAGAACCTGTGCGAAGGTAAATACGGCGTCGATATCATTGCCGATGGGTATAAAGCTGTCGAATTTGCCGTGGAACTGGGCTGCAACAAAACAATCGAACTCGAAAAGAAACTGCTGAAGAATACAGACTGCTGCAAGGGAATTGTAAAAGTATTCCCAAAGGATTTCGAAACAAATGAGGCTTTAAACGGCGCAACAGTTAAAATCTACAAGGGCGGCAAATTGCTTGAAACTCTGACAGTCGTCGAGGGAAGGGTAATTTTTGACGGCCTGTGCGAAGGTGTATATACAATAGTAATTACCAAAGACGGATATACAGGCATCGAGTACAACTTCGAGCTTGGATGCAACAAAACACTTGAGCAGGTAAAGACACTAAAGAGAAAACTAGAGTAGAACCGAGCTTGTTTTACCGGGAAGCCGGGCCTATTTATGGGCCTGGCTTTTTTTTTGTGGGCTGCTTGGAATTCACAGTATTATTAGCCTTGTCCAACTAAAATTTGGCCAATTTTGCCAGAAAGACATAAAACCACGAAAAATTCAGCTAAAGTATTTCTCGGTTTTATTTGAAGTATTGATTTTGATGTTCGAGCAGCATAGAGATGCAATGCTCCTGCCATTCCAGCAATTACAGTCTTTCTCCACATCCGATGGGGTAGGGGATGGATCAGCGCTCCTGCTGATCTATCTCACCATTTGATTATTTACTCCCAATTAATTTTTATCAAAAAAATTCATCATCAGATAGCCGAATTAATGAATAAATAGAATTGCAATTAGTTTCACCACTTCTTTTTTGCCGCTATCAGCACGAATGCAGCGAGATATGCAGCAGCCCCCAGAACCAGAGAAACAGTAAAACCATACGAAAAAGCCACTAGCATTATAAAGGTGGAACCAAATACCGATGCAGCGCCGTTCACCGAGAAACCCCAGTCTATAAGGCCACCGACACGCGCAGCAGCTTTTGGGAATGGCATGCCGAGGAAAAAAGATAACGGCGCCAAAAACAGAATGACGGCAATCAGCCGCATGGTTAGGCTCAGTTCGCCGGCAGCATATATCAGTTCCTTATAAACAAAAGCATCGGCCAACACCAAAGCAATAATGGCCCCAAAGCACAGCTTGTCGCTTATTCTGCCCGAAAACCTGCTGCCTATGCCCGATGCAGCCAGTATTACAAATAATACGGCTATAAGGCTGTAGAGTGAGGCGCCAAGCAGAAGGTTGTATTTCTGTATCAGGATTACTTCGATGGACATGAATCCAAAGCCTATGGCAAAGAAATAAAGGAATGGCGCAGGCTTCAGTTTGTCGCCTTTCATAAAGTAAGGGATAAAATTGAGCGGAATCATCAATACGGCAATAACGGCAAGTATTATAACGATAATAGTCTTTGCCAGAGGGTAGCCAAAAAACTCGTAGGGTTCCAGCCTGGCAATCCCGCTGAGGCTGAAGTTCTTCCACAGGCCCATCTGGGCTACGAAGGGCTTGTCGTCCACAGGCGGGCTAAGATCGATAGTGGAAGTATGGACGTTTTGCCAGCCCTTTTCGATTATGTCGCTTATTAATCCCGGGAATACCCCCGGCATCAGCGGATAGGCAAGTATGTTGCCGCTATGCTCGGGGCCCAGCCCGCCAATGGCATTCAAAATGACTTCCTGTTTCAGGGGGCTTTTGGACACCAGCAGGATTGTCCGCCTGAACTGCGGCAGTTCATATACGGCAATATGCTTTTTGTAATCTGTAATCCCCATGCTTTTCATTGCGTCGATACACGAAGACAGCAGGCGCGGCACATAGAAATGGTGTTCCATCACCAGGAAGCCGCCATCAGTCATTGCATTCAGGTAATCTTCGAATGCTTCGGTAGTATAGATATAGTTCTCGGCAAAGGAAAACGCCCCCGAAGCAAGGGCTGCATAGGAAGTGGAACTGAATGAGAAAATAACGTCGAATTTATCGCGAAATTGCCTGATATACGAACGGGCATCTTCAGTTACCACAGTCACCCTGTTGTCTTTGTATATGTTGCCTGTGTATTCTGCCAGGAAGCCCTCGGTCATCAGGTAATTCATATATGGGTTTACCTCGACAGCATAAACTTCCGAAGCGCCGTTCCTGAGGGCAAACAGGACATCCTTGCCTGCACCGGCGCCCAGCGAAAGGAACCTGCATGCAGGGAACTGCCTGATAAGATAAGACGGGTCTATTTCGAATATATCCATGTTTTCGAAATCAGGATTGCCCGGCTCGTATTTAATAGCCGTCGAACTGGCTGCATTGTCGAGGATAACGCCTTTTAGCATGGGATGGTAATCGAGCACCTTGATTTTGGCGAATGCATCCCAGTGCTTGTGTACTACGGGGCTTTTCTCCTCGCGTTTATTCTCCAGCAAAGGTTCAGGATACAGAATCAACACCAATGCCAATACCGTGCCGGCAGCCGGAAGTACAATGGCAGTTTTTCTGTTAACCAGGAACGCAGCAGCCAAAACAGGCAGAGCACTAAAAAAAGCTGCTGCCTGAGTGCCGGCAATGTTCATCAGGAGAATTGATGCCGCAACGCCAATAGCTGCACCTAGCAAATCGAACATGTAAACCTTTGGCATATCGCCGCTGTTGGCCCTGAATATCGAGGATAGCGCTATGCCCCCGGCAAAATATGGCAGGCCAAGCAGGAACATCGACAAAATGAGTTTGAACAGGGTACCGGAATCTGACAAAAGCTTGGAGAGGTCCATGTTAAGGGCAAACACCAGAAGCGGGGTGATTAGTGTGGCAATGCCCGTAGCCGATAACCAAAAACCGGGTGCAGGAACCATGCCTTTTTTTTGTGTAAGCCTGAGAAACAATCCGCCCAAGCCCAGCCCAAGTATTGCTAGCGATAATATCAGAAATGCAAAGGGATGGAAGAACTCTGCCGAGAAAATCCGGGTCCAGATAATTTCATTGGAAATCAGGGTTAATGACAAAAGGCATATCAAAGCATATTTAATGTTTCTCATCAACAATCCGAAATAATTGTATTCTAATTGAAATTTACAAATTTAATAAGCTAAAAATTAATAATTTAACAATAATTGAGGCAGTATTTCCTCAAATGAGTTTTTATTGTAATAAAAAACAGGATAAATATATGAGTAATTTTAATCTTAACGATGTACGGGACATATTAGCTAAAGTGAACGACCCCGACCTGGGCAAGAGCCTTGGAGAGCTTGGTGCAATTAAAGACATCAGGCACGAAGAAAATATTATTAAAATTGATTTGGAACTCGTGCAGCCTGCCCAGTGGGCAGCCAGCGATGTGAACGAAGCCTGCGCCGCCGCTCTACAAAATGCCTATTCGGGTATGGAAACAGAAATAAACATAAGTGAAGTATTTGCTGATACATACAACCGAGAGCTTTTGCCGGGCGTCAAGAATATTATTGCTGTCGCTTCGGGCAAGGGCGGCGTCGGCAAATCGTCTGTTGCGGCCAATTTGGCAGCGGCGCTGTCGCTTAGCGGAGCCAAGGTGGGCATACTCGACGGTGATGTTTACGGCCCCAGCCAGCCGGTTATGTTCGGGCTCGAAGGCGAAGCTTTCCGCGGGGCTGTTGCGCCCGACGGCAAGCAGGTTGCCGTTCCCAACGAAAAGTACGGTATCAAAGTTGCTTCGATGGGATTTATTCTCAACCGCGACGAAGCTGCCATAATCAGGGGGCCGCTGCTTGCTGGATATTTTTCTATGCTTTTCGAGCAAATCGAATGGGGGCCGCTCGATTTCCTTATATTCGACCTGCCTCCCGGCACCGGCGACGTACAGCTTACTCTCACACAAAGGATTCCACTGACGGGAGCGGTCGTCGTTACTACCCCACAGGAGATTGCTGTGGCCGACGTTAGGCGGGCTATATCCATGTTCAAAAGGGTTAATGTCGATATTCTCGGGATTGTTGAAAACATGAGCTATTTCGTTCCGCCGGATATGCCCGATAAAAAATACTACATCTTCGGGCAGGGCGGAGGCAAAGCCGTTGCCGATGAAAACGGCATTCATTTCCTCGGCGAAATACCGCTCGACATCAGGATGCGCGAAGGCAACGACGGGGGTATGCCTGTCGTGTTCGACCACCAAGCCGATGCCCAGGCCGGCATTATCACTGGAATTGCCATGGACCTGGTAAGGAAGATAAGGATGCTGAACTACGAGAAATCCCAGGCCGGCGATTTGAAAATTGAGCTTTAGCGGGCTGAAGGTGTTAGTATTTTCTTTTTCCATAATGCTAATACTGAATTAATGATTATTAGATATACGCAAACTATCTGTAGTGGCAGGCCGCAGCGTGATCGGTAGATTCCCATGGGTAAACCCATGGGGCGATGATATCGTATAGACGTCCCGGCGGAACGTCTCAGGAATAAGATGGATTCCTGCCTGCGCAGGAATGACGCACCATTTCAGGTATTTCCCATAATCGTTTGTATTTAATCTTTTCATCCTTCAATCCTAAAATCCTGTAAATCATGGTTCAGACAATTCGCAACCGGCGGCTTTAGCCGCCGGCGGGGGACACACACAATCAACCCTGCGGTTTACCGCCGGGCATTCAATACACATGCCGGCTACTATTTCCACACCCGTCAACTGCG
>DAINRZ010000075.1:0-10710 GCA_036741575.1 Kapaibacterium sp. (SeqCode) | reverse complement strand
TACGACTGTTAAGCTAAACGACGGGACTGATTACGATGTCCACATAGAAAAAATGGATTCTAATAAAATTTATTTCCATGACAGGTTTGGTACTTACGTATTTATTGACAGGCCGGATATTCTGTCTATGGAAATGGAAGCTTATGATTTATCTAGATATGTTTCATTTGGAGCAACAGTATTAGGGCCATCTTACCTGAATCTTGTTTTTGGTTTCAAGACGGAAACTGATATAAGCATGAAGTTTTTTGCCGGTTCGGATATATACACAAGATATTACCTCCATTTCGATTTAGGTTACTGCATTTATAAATCGAGAAGTATCGAAAATAACATTTCTCTTGGTGGTGGTATCGGGAAAAAAACAGATCCGGCCTATTACGGCAAGGACGATTCGTATTTCGGAATTTTTTTCGACGCAAATATTGGTGGCATTTTTTTGGAAACAGGCCTGATACTCTACAGGGCGATTTCTTCCAATTCCAAATTGATGCTTGGTATTGGTTATGTCTATAGGTTTATTGACTAATTGAAATTTTACTTTCGTTATTGTAGTTTAATCAGAAAATTGGAATAGATACTCCTACCCTGTTCAGGCCGATGTAAAGCTTGATTTCTTCAGTTGCGGCCATTGGATTTTTATTGTATTCATCTCGATTGGTCTATCTGCTATTTCACTTCGGGATATTAATAGTTAAAACAATTTATAATCGTCTAATAAAAATAAAACTTAATGGGGAATTTCTCCCCACTAATGAATTTTTCCCCGTTTTTCTATTAGCTAATAAATTTATTGGGCAGATTCAATTATATATTTAGCTAAAACTTAATCAATTGATATAAATTAAAATACAAATACATGCTGTTGAACAGCCTTTTCTGATTTCAAATCAAAATCCCCTATGGCATATATCTTGTAAGTTTATTTCCAAATTAACATTCTGTGGAGTATGACTTTGTATTTTTTCGGGTACAACATATATCACAACGGGAACCTGCCTATGGACAATCTGGGTATTTGTGCTAATTGCGCCCTCGTGGGCCAGTGCTCTTTCAGAAGCAGCAGTGACAAACCTGTTTGGTATTGCAACGATTTCATACTGCCAAAAGATAATAAATCCAAAGCCTCGAAACAGGAAGCCGGCCTGCACGGAATCGCCGAAAAAGCGTTCCGGACTGAAGAATACCAAGGCTTGTGTGCTTACTGCGGATTGAAAAACGATTGCATGATACCCCTCAGGTCTGGTGGTATTTGGCATTGCAACGAATATATATAGAATATTTTAATAATTATTAATTAAGTGAATATGAACGATACTTCAGAACAAACAGGAATCGGTATTGCCGCCCCGGCCAACGGGTCGTCGAACAAAGGGCTGATAGCGATACTCGAGCAAATCCAGGCAAAATACGGCTACCTGCCCGAAACCAAACTGAAGGAAGTCTCCGAAACTACCGGTAAGTCGATGGTAGATATTTACGGAGTTGCTACTTTCTATAGGGCATTCAGCCTAAAGCCCCGCGGCAAGCACCTTGTATCCGTGTGCCAGGGCACTGCCTGCCATGTAAGGAATTCGACGGCTGTGACCGGCGAGTTTTGCAAAAAACTTGATATTAAGCCGGGAGACACTACAAAGGACAAAGAGTTTACGCTCGAAACGGTCAATTGCCTTGGCGCATGTGCGCTCGGGCCTATAGTTGTGGTAGATGGCCACTATCATTCTAATGTCAACAAAAACAAAGTTGTCGATATCATCGACAAAACAAAACACGGCGAAGAAAAGCCCGACCTAAGGTCGGATATCCGTTTCTTCCCGCTCGAAGTAAGCTGTTCGCGCTGCAACCACAGCCTGATGGATCAAAACCACCTGATAGACGGCTTTCCTTCCATCCAGGTTACCATTGCTTTCAACAATTCACACGGCTGGCTGGCGCTTTCGAGCGTTTACGGCAGCTACAACACAACCTCGGAGCACGATATACCCGAAGAAAAAGTAGTGCAGATGTTTTGCCCGCACTGCCATGCAGAACTGATTGGAGCCTCGAGCTGCCCCGACTGTAATACACGTATGGTGCCCATGATAGTGCGCGGAGGCGGCATTGTGCAAATATGCCCCCGAAAAGGCTGCCAGGGCCATATACTCGATTTGAGCGGAACATGGAATTTTTAAATTTACAGGATAGATGTTTATGAGCAAATTTAGTTCTATTGATGAATTCGTTCTCTTCTCCGAAAGAGTGCGAAGCGAAACAGAGATCAAAAACGGGAAGCCCACTCTGGTTATTTGCGCAGGCACGGGAGGTCAGGCCAGCGGCTCGAACGACCTGATGAGGGCTATCAAAAGGTATATCCTGAGCCGCTCGCTGCAGGTGAAAATTGATATCAGGATAACAGGCTGCCAGGGATTCTGCGAAATGGACCCGTTTATACTTGTAGAACCGGGAAACCATCTTTACCCTAAACTAAAAATGGAAGATGTGCCGAAAGTAGTCGAGGCTGCGCTCGGCGGCTATGTCGATGAATCCCTGATATACCGTGAACCTCACAGGGAAAAAAGCTACCATTACCAGGCTGATATCCCTTTCTTTAGCAAGCAGACCCGCACGATTCTTGGTTATAACCAAAAGATAGACCCTATCAGGATTATTAACTATATTGAAGGCGGCGGGTATAATTCGATAGTTAAAGTACTGAAACAACAGGACCCCGATGCAGTTATCAGAGAAGTTCTCGATTCCGGGCTGCGAGGCCGGGGCGGAGCCGGATTCCCGACTGGCAAAAAATGGGAACTTGCCCGAAAATTCAGCCTTAAGAAAAATAAGGCATTCATTGTTTGCAATGCCGACGAAGGCGACCCTGGAGCTTATATGGACAGGAGCCTCCTGGAAGGCAATCCCCACAGTATTATAGAAGGATTGATGATAGCAGGTTATGCCATTGGCGCCAATAAAGGCTTCATTTATGTCCGCAGCGAATATCCGCTTGCAATTAAACATACTCTGATAGCTTTGCGCCAGGCAAGGGAGCATGGCCTGCTGGGCGACAATATTCTAAACACCGGCTTCAGCTTTGATATTGAAATAGTGCGCGGAGCCGGAGCATTTGTATGCGGCGAGGAAACCGCCCTTATTAAGTCCGTCGAGGGTTACCGCGGCGAGCCGCGGCAGCACCCGCCGTATCCTATCGAAAAAGGCATTGAGAACTACCCGACATGTATTAATAACGTTGAAACATTGGCAAACGTACCCGTTATAATTGGCCAGGGTGCAGCAGAATATGCCAAAGTAGGTGTGCCGGGAAATACCGGGACCAAGATTTTCTCGCTCGTCGGGAAAATCAGGAATACAGGCCTCGTGGAAGTGCCGCTGGGCACAAAACTCAGCGACGTTGTTTACGACATTGGAGGCGGCTCGCCTACTAAAGCAAAAATAAAGGCTGTGCAGACCGGCGGGCCTTCGGGAGGGTGCATTCCCGCCAGGATGTTCGACTTGCCGATAGATTACGAAAGCCTCAGCAAAGCCGGCTCAATCATGGGCTCGGGGGGTATGATAGTAATGGACGACAATACCTGTATGGTAGATGTCTCCAAATACTTCATGAAATTCCTGAAGGATGAATCATGCGGCAAATGCTTTACATGCCGTAAGGGCACACAAAGGATGTATGAAATACTCGATGATATTTCGAACGGTACAGCGCCCCTATCTCATCTTGCTCTGCTTGAAGAGCTGGCTCTTGTTGTACGTGACACGTCAATGTGCGGCCTGGGCCAGTCTGCCGCCAATCCTGTCCTTAGTACATTAAAATACTTCCGCGAAGAATATGAAAGGCATATAATAAATAAAAAATGCGACGCTTATGTGTGCAACAACCTGGTAGGAGCTCCTTGCCAGTCTGCGTGCCCGCTTGGCACACAGGCATGGCGTTACGTTGCCCATATAGGCAGGGGCGAATATGAAGAAGCATATATGGCAATCCGCGAAGCCAATCCGTTCCCGTCCGTTTGCGCAAGAGTTTGCGACCATCCCTGCGAAAGCCGGTGCAAAGCAGGTACAAGCGGCGGCGACTCCATTGCCATTCGCTCGCTCAAGAGGTTTATTACGGACAGGATCGATCCAATGACGTATAAACCTGTGAAAGAAACAGAGGAAGCAAAGAATGCTAAAGTAGCAATAATCGGTTCGGGCCCTGCAGGGCTCACGGCAGCCCATTACCTCTCGCTTAAAGGGTATAAATCGACAGTCTTCGAAGCCGAGCCCCAGTACGGTGGCATGCTGAGCTGCGCCATACCTTCCTACAGGCTGCCCAGGGAAGTAATTATGCGTGAAATTGCATCTATATTAGATGATAATATCTCTATTAAATGCAATACTGCTCTCGGCAGGGACTTTACTATCGACGAGCTTTTCGAAAAAGGCTATAGCGCAGTCCTGGTTGCTATTGGCGCCCACAAGAGCAAGCCACTGGAAATTGAAAACGAGAATGCCCGGGGAGTCTATCCATCAATCGAGTTCCTGAAGGAATTCAACATGAGCGGTAAATCCCGGGCCAGGGGAACAGTCGGCGTTATCGGCGGCGGCAATTCCGCAATCGATGCCGCCCGTGTGGCCCTAAGGCAGAAGGATGTGGAAAGCGTAACAATTTATTACCGAAGGACTCGCGAAGAAATGCCAGCATTCGAAGAAGAAATCGAAGCAGCAATGCAGGAAGGCATTAGAATAGAAACGCTGGTTACTCCGCTAAGCATAGTCGAAGAGGGAGGTGCCTTAAAAGCCCTGCAATGCATCCATAATGAACTGGGAGGCATAGATGCAAGCGGGAGGCGCAAGCCTGTACCGATAAGCGGCAGCGAGTTTTCGATTAAGCTGGATACCTTAATAGTTGCTATAAGCGAAGACAGCGGTAGAGACGTAATGTCGGCTGTAAGCACTTGCGGAATTAATACCAGCAGGTCTAATACGGTCGAAGTCGATAAATTTACGCTTATGACCAGCAGGGAGGGTGTCTTTGCAGCTGGCGACGTTACCACAGGGCCTAATACGGTTGTCGAGGCAATAGCCGCAGGCAAGAAATCGGCCATGATGATAGACAGATACCTGACAGGCATACCGCTCAGCCAGCCGATTCAGCTAAAGCTGCCGGAAATCTATATCGAGCCGGATGCATCGGTAGGCGAGGAACCCCGGAATGCCAACAGGATAGAAACCCTGAGGGCGCCGGCAGAATGGCGTAAACGAAACTTTGCAGAGGTCGAAGTATCGCTCTCGCAAGAGGAAGCTACAGCCGAGGCGCTTCGCTGCCTGCGCTGCGACCTTGAATTTACCAGAAAGAATATTAAGCAGGAAGTAACAGAAAAAGAGGTGGTAATACATGATTAATATTATTTTAAACGGACTGGAAGTCCAGGTGGAAGAAGGAAGCACTATTCTGGAAGCTGCCAGGTTCTACGGATTTCCCATACCAACCCTGTGCCATATGGACGGGCTTAGCCCTTACGGGGCATGCAGGCTGTGTGTCGTCGAAATCGGCGATGGCGATAATGAAAGGCTCGTATCCTCGTGCACCTACCGTGTACAGGATGGCATGAAAGTCAGGACAGCAACGGCCAGGGTGCTCAGGGCGCGAAAAATGGTTATCGAACTACTGCTTGCTACCTGCCCGCAGTCGAAGGTAATACAGGATATTGCATCGGCTAACAACGTTAGGCAGCAGAGGTTCCGGCAGGAATACGAAGACTGTATCCTTTGCGGGCTGTGCGTAAGGATGTGCGAAGAGCAGATGATGGGCAAAGCTATTGGCTTTGCCGGTCGGGGAGAATCGAGGCATATAACAACGCCCTTCGACATGGCATCCGAAGAATGCCGCAGGTGTGGCGGGTGCATTTATGTGTGCCCTGCCTGCCAGCTCAGGTGTACATATTCCGAGCCGGATAAGGCGATTTGCGGCGGATGCGCCAATCTGAGCGCTCCTTGCGTTTACAAACAGGATTTCGACGATATGATGTGCTATATGGAGCCTTGTGTCGCCTGCGAAATTGTTGACAGAAAACATTAATTAATAAATTAGTTTAATTCATCAGGAGTATTATAGTGAATTATTCAAGAGTAAATTCCTCGGCAGCAACGCTGACAAAAAACAGGACAGAAGATTCCATAACGCCCAATTCGGGTATGTGCGTTACCTGTGTGGACGGGTGTATCGGTATGTGCGAAATTGGCAAATCGGCATTTCGGGGGCACGAAGTAATTTATCCACAGCCATTCGGGGTTATTACGACTGCATCCGAAAAAGTATATCCCGTCGATTATTCACATTTTAATATTATGGGAACAGCCGTAGGTGCACAAGGCATCGAAGAAGACAGCGACAAGGCAATTTTCCCGAATGTCGATCTCGAAGTTCATTTCGGCCACGATAACGGTATTAAATTCAGGTATCCATGGATTATTCCCGGAATAGGCTCAACAAATATCGCAAAAAACAACTGGGAAGGGCTTGCCATCGGTTCGGCGCTGGCCGGTACAGGCCTGACAATCGGCGAAAACGTTGTGGGAATGGACATGGAATCGGCATTCAAAGACGGGAAGGTTATAGATACAGCCGATTTGAAAAGAAGGGTAAACCTTTATAAAGACCACCAGATTGACGGCTACGGCGCTATTATTGTGCAGGCTAACGTCGAAGACACCAGGCTCGGCGTCCAGGAATATGCCATCGAAAAGCTCGGAGTGGAGATTGTCGAACTAAAATGGGGACAGGGCGCTAAGAACATCGGCGGCGAAGTGAAAATCAATAACCTGAAGAAAGCACAGGAACTATACAAGCGTGGTTATGTGGTACTGCCGAATCCGACTGACCCGCATGTTATCGAGGCTTTCGAAAGAGGTGCATTCAAGGAATTCGAAAGGCATTCAAGGGTAGGTATGGTAACCGAGGAAGGATTTGCCCAAAGGGTTGCCGAACTTCGTAAAGCCGGAGCCAAATATGTATTCCTGAAAACAGGCGCATACGGCCCTGCCGACCTTGCAAGAGCTGTGATATTTGCAACGAAATACGGCTGCGACCTGCTGACCGTGGACGGCGCCGGCGGCGGCACAGGTATGAGCCCCTGGCGTATGATGAACGAATGGGGTATGCCTCCGGTTGAAATTCATTCTTTAATGTATGAGTATGCCGGGAAACTTACCAAGAAAGGAATGAAAGTACCTGCTCTTGCAGTTGCCGGTGGATTTACTTTCGAAGACCAGATATTCAAGGGCCTGGCTATCGGCGCGCCATACGTAAAACTTGTCGGCATGGCACGATCTCCGATAGCTGCGGCGATGGTGGGCAAGACTATCGGCAGGCTGATAGACGAAAACCAGGTGCCGGTTTATGTAGAGAGATTCGGCTCGCGCAAGGAAGAAATATTTGTTACAGCTCATGACCTTGAGAAAATGCTGGGCAAGGAAACATACGATAAAATTCCTACAGGCGCCATCGGCCTTTATACCTATTACGAACGACTGGCACAGGGACTGCGCCAGCTTATGACTGGCGCCCGCAAATTCAGGCTTGACCTGATTACGAGGAAGGACATTGCTTCGCTGACAAAAGATGCGGCGGAAGTTAGCGGTATCCAGTATATTATGGATGTTGACAAAGAAGAAGTCGATGAGATGTTTAAGAAGATTTGAGCAGGCAAAAATACCGGCCCCGGAGACATTAATCATCTCCGGGGCTGAAAAGCATGCAGCCGGGAAATCTTCGTAGAGTCGGGATAAATGAATTACTGAATACACGAGGGCAGTTTATGACTTGATTGTAATGTATTAAATAAAAACAATTATTTTTTTTGAACGGTGATTTATGGCAATAGAAACTGGCACAATTGCCGTAGCGGGGCGTATCCCCGAATGGAAGATAGTTTTGGACCACCTGGCCTACCAGGACCATTCAAAATTGTACAGGATATGCCGGAAACTGATGATTTACCTCGACAGGATGAGGGCCGCCGAAATGGACGGTTTGCTTGACGAAGCAGGTAACTATGATTCGATGCTCGAGGATATTGCCCTGAGGCCATCGAACAAACCGAAGCCTTTTTCGGGGCATTTTTTCAATGAAGCCGCCGTTAATAAACTTTTTTCCATAGCCGAAAAATATATTCCCGAGGAAACTATTGCAAGGCTTCTGAACCAGTGGGCACGCAAAGAAAACCTGGGAGAGCTGTCTGCAATACTTGAAAAACGCCATTCTTCACTCGCCGACGTTATAGATGCCATAAAGAAGTTTATTATGCAGTCAAAAAACCTTGAGTGCCTGACACAGGATGAACGTATGGGACTAAGGGTGGCGCTGATTATGCGGTTTCTTTCGGACAGCCTGGCATTTATAAATATTGCTAAACACTATGTAACCATCAGGGAAGTGGCCTACCTTACCAATTATATTACAGGCCCGCTCGACGGCTCGGGCAGGCTGGGCGGTAAAAGTGCAGGCATGATACTCGCATGCCAGATACTAAAGGCAAACAAAGAAAAAAGATCATCGCTGGAAGATGTGGAAACACCGAAGAGCTGGTTTATTACTTCGGATATGATGCAGGAATTTATACACTACAATGCACTCGACGAATTTGTTTTTATAAAGTATCAGTCAACTGAAGAAATCAGGCAGGAATACCCGTTCCTTGTCAATATATTCAGGAATTCGGTTTTCCCGCCCGACATGCTGTTCGCATTCAGCAGGATCATCGACGACCTGGAAGGCAAGCCTGTAATCGTGCGCTCTTCGAGTCTTCTCGAGGACAGCTTCGAAGCATCATTCAGCGGCAAATACAAAAGCCTGTTCCTGGCAAATACCGGCACAAAGGAGCAAAGGCTGGCTGCACTGACAAGCGCTATTGCAGAGGTATATGCAAGTACATTTGCACCCGACCCCATCGTTTACAGAAAAGAAAGAGGCCTGATTGATTTCCGCGAGGAAATGAGCGTGTTGATTCAGGAAGTTGTCGGCACACGCATAGGGAAATATTTTTTCCCCTCATTTGCCGGGGTAGCATTTAGTAATAATGAATACAGATGGTCGAAAAGGCTGAAGCGCGAAGACGGGATAATAAGGCTCGTCGCTGGCCTGGGCACAAGGGCAGTTGACAGGACTATGGACGATTTTCCAATCCTTATCTCGCCTGCTCAGCCTGGGATACGCATTAACCAGGCAACCGAGGATGTGATTAACTATTCCCAAAAGTACGTCGATGTCATCAACCTGGAAAAGAGCTGCTTCGAAACAGTGACGTTTGATGCGTTGAAAAAAGAGTGCAAGGGATTTTTCCCATTAATCGAGAAAGTGGTTTCATTCAACCGCGAAGGTGTATTGGTAGAACCTGTTAGTTCTTATACGGATTTTATTAAGGAAAATACTATTGTCACATTCAATTCATTCGTAACAAATACTAATTTCGTTAAAAAAATTAAAGATATTCTCGAAGTCCTGAGGGAAGGATTCGGAGAACCGGTGGATATCGAATTTGCTTCGGACGGGCAAAAGCTTGTTCTGCTCCAGTGCAGGCCACAAAGCAAGGCAAAAGCAAGAGTGCCGATCGAAATTCCGGCTAATGCCGAAAAAGCTAACATTGTTTTTACATCTGATAAATATGTGAATAACGGGCTGGCCGAGGGAATTAGCCATATCGTATATGTGGACGGAGAAGCCTATTCTGGCCTGAGCACGGCTTTGCAGATGTACGAGGTTGGCAGGGTGGTCGGCAAATTGAATAATATATTGCAAAAGAAGAAGTTTGTTTTGATAGGGCCGGGCAGATGGGGCAGCAAAGGCGATATCAGGCTGGGTGTCCCGGTAATATACAGCGATATAAACAACACTGCCATGCTTATTGAGATAGGCAGGGAAAAGGACGGCTACATGCCGGAACTGTCGTTTGGTACGCACTTCTTCCAGGACCTTGTAGAAGCAGATATAAAATACCTGCCTCTTTACCCGGACAATAAGGAAAACTATTTTAACGACGAGTTCTTCGGCAGCAGCAGGAACAGCCTGACGAAAATAATACCCGAAGCAGCAATGTATGAGAATGTAATTAAAGTCATCGACCTGGGAAGCCTAATCCCGCCGAAGTCGCTGTCTGTATATATGGATGGATTTAATAATAAATCGTTGGGGCTGCTTAAGAAACTATCCTAAAAACAGGTATTTTAGTCTCGTCTATTGAAATGCCTGAACCTTGATTAGCATGATTTTAAAATTATTAGATTGGAGAATAACGGATTCTAATGATAATGAGGAATAACTCAGTAAGTGCGTTATTCCTTCTCAGGCGAAACTCATTTTGGAATTGACCAGCCACGGCTTTTTAGCCGGCGGAAAAGGGAACAAAAGTGGATTAGCCCCTTATCAATTTGATTACACTTCTGAAGTGGAGTCCATTTAACACCAACACCATATCCTCTGCCGACGGCTGAAGCCGTCGGTTGCGATACGCTTTCTCCAATCCCGTCAGGGGTTGAACATCTGTAACAATGTGTATTCAATAGCTATACAAATCCTGTCAGGGGTCGAGCATAACTACCATTTGCATCAACACTATGGTTTACCATAGGAGACTACCTGCGCTGACAGGAAATTATGTTAAAAGAGGATTCGGCTCCAGCCGAAAATAAACCCTATCATTCAATCATCCCAAAAATAAATTTACGATTCCCAAATTT
>DAINRZ010000074.1:0-10799 GCA_036741575.1 Kapaibacterium sp. (SeqCode) | reverse complement strand
TAATATAGCAATAGGTTCAGATTAATAACTTTTTATACCAGGCTGGAATCATATATAATATTATTTTATTAGCTGATTATATGGCTGTAATGGCACGGAGTGCCGAGCCTATACGATTATAAAGCGAATAGCACAAAGGCCTGGTTGTAGTGTATTTTTGAAAGCAACAAAGCATTTGAATTTCATTTTGAAAAACAGTAAAGGCAGTAAAATTTACTGCCCTTACAAAGTCACCTATGCTTTATTAAGATTATTTCTTGCTGTCATCTACAACTGTATAATCTGCTTCCTCCACCCCATCGTCTGCCTTTGCCTGCTGGCTGCTGCCTGCTCCGCCGTTATCCTGCGGGCCTCCGGGGCCACCCTGCTGGCCAGCCTGGCCGTACATCTGGGTGGAAGCCTCGCTCCATGCCTGGTTTAGAGCATCCATAGCCTGGCGCAGGTCGGGCTGGTTGTTTTTAATTGAGTTGGCAAGCCTTTCTTTTGCATCCTCAATTTTCTTTTTGTGGTCGGGAGTCAGCTTGTCGCCCAATTCCTTCAGCTGTTTCTCGGTCGAATAGACTAATGTGTCCGCCTGGTTGCGCAGGTCGATTTCTTCTTTGCGCTTTTTATCGTCGGAGGCATTAGCCTGAGCTTCCATCTTCATTTTTTCGATTTCTTCCTTCGAAAGTCCGCTCGAAGATTCAATCCTGATGTTCTGTTCTTTATTAGTTGCCTTATCTTTGGCAGAAACACCCAGAATGCCGTTAGCATCGATATCGAACGTAACTTCCACCTGGGGTACGCCTCGAGGCGCCGGGGGAATGCCGTCGAGGTGGAACCTGCCCAGCGACCTGTTGTCGCGCGCCATTGGGCGCTCGCCCTGCAGCACATGAATTTCGACCGATGTCTGGCTGTCTGTAGCCGTAGAAAATATCTCAGTTTTCTTTGTGGGAATCGTTGTATTCGCAGGAATCATAGGCGTCATTACGCCGCCCAGGGTTTCGATACCGAGAGTGAGCGGAGTAACGTCGAGCAATAATACATCGCTTACCTCGCCGGAGAGTACGCCCCCCTGAATGGCAGCGCCAACGGCAACCACTTCGTCGGGATTGACGCCCTTCGAGGGCTCTTTGCCAAAGAAGTTCTTAACGAGCTCCTGCACTTTGGGAATACGTGTCGATCCGCCGACAAGAATAACATCATCAATTTGTGCAGGTGTCAGTTTTGCGTCTTTCAATGCCTGTTCCACCGGCCTCATCGATTTATCGAAAAGGTCCGAGCAAAGGCTTTCGAATTTAGCCCTTGTCAGGGTAATATTCATATGCTTAGGCCCGTCCTGCGTAGCAGTGATAAATGGCAGGTTAACGTCTGTCTGCAGCATTTGCGAAAGCTCTATCTTAGCTTTTTCGGCGGCTTCGCGCAGCCTTTGCAGTGCCATGCTGTCTTTTCGCAGGTCTATACCTTCCATTTTATGGAATTCGTCGGCCAGGAAATCTATCAGGCGCTGGTCGAAGTTGTCGCCGCCAAGGTGTGTATCGCCGTTGGTAGATTTCACTTCGAAAACGCCGTCGCCTATTTCGAGTATAGAAATATCAAAAGTACCGCCGCCAAGGTCGTAAACGGCAACAGTCATATTTTTGCCCTTTTTGTCGAGCCCGTAAGCAAGAGCTGCCGCCGTCGGCTCGTTAATAATCCTGCGGACCGTCAGCCCTGCTATTTCGCCGGCATCTTTGGTGGCCTGCCTTTGGGCATCGTTGAAATAAGCCGGAACGGTAATAACCGCTTCCGATATTTTCTGCCCAAGGTAGTCCTCGGCAGTCTGTTTCATTTTTTGCAAGATCAGCGCCGAGACTTCAGGCGCCGAATACTGCCTGCCGTCAATATCTACCCTGATGGAATTACCGTCGCCCGAAGCAAGCACCGTATAAGGCACCATTGTCATTTCTTCCTTAACTTCGTCGTAGCGCCTGCCCATAAATCTTTTAATAGAATAGACAGAATTTTTTGGATTGGTAACAGACTGCCTTTTTGCAGCCTGGCCCACCAGCCTTTCGCCGTTTTTTGTAAAACCTACAATCGAGGGAGTCGTCCTTCCGCCTTCGCTATTGGCAATAACGGTCGGCGAAGTGCCTTCCATTACCGCCACAACCGAGTTTGTCGTACCTAAGTCGATTCCAATAATCTTACCCATTTTAGCATATCTCCGATATTTATTTAAAAATCAAATATTTTATTTTCGTATTTACAGCCCGAAAGCAGGAAAGCAATTAGCCATCCTGCAGCCGGGTAATCATTTTGCATTAATTTTGGAGCTTAATGAAAAATCTTTATATCTCAATTATTTAATAATCACACTTACAGAATATCGATATTAACTTCCTTCGGTTTCTCGGGCTCTGCTTTCTCGAGTACGATTTCGAGCACCCCGAATTCGAATTTAGCTTTAATGCTGTCGTCCTTCACATTATCGGGCAGCATGAACGAGCGTGCAAAAGAACCATAGTTGCGCTCGCATTTAATAAAGCATTTGTCGTCGGCATTTTCGTCTGCCATCTCGTCGCGTTTCTTTTCGCCTTTTATCACCAATACTTTATCCTGATTGATAGTGACTTTTACGTCCTCCTTTGCAATTCCGGGCAATTCAGCCTGGAATACAAGGTTTTTATCGTCTTCCATAATATCTACTCTCGGCGAAAAACTTCCGATTTCGAGCCTGACGCCTTTTTCTATATCATCATAGATAGCGCTCATTTTTTTTGTAATGCTTTCGAATCCTTTGAAAGGATCAAACCTAACCGTAGCCATAGTATAACCTCCTTATTTATTAATTAATTATAAAATATCAATTTCTTTTGGTGCCGGTGGTTCAACTCTCGGAATAGAAAGCTCGAGCACACCGTTTTCGTATTTGGCAGTAATTTTATCAGTATCCAGGTTTTCGGGCAGCACAAAAGAGCGTTTAAATTCGGAGTAAACCCTCTCGGAACGCAGGTAGTTCATATTCTCGTATTGCCCGTCCCGCTTTTTGGCGCCGCTGATAACAAGCATTTTTTCCTCGTTAATCGAAACCTTGATATCTTCCTTCCTTACGCCGGGGAATTCAGCCTTGAAAACGATCTTTTTCTCGTCGTCGAGTATATCTACCCTTGGGCTGAAGCCTCCAATTTCGAAATTGACATTCCTGTCGATATCGCCGAAGAATTCGTTTACTCTGCGGGCTGCTTTCTCGAATCCGCCAAACGGATTTAATCTTACTAATGTCATATTATTCTCCTTGAAATTTATTAAACAATTTATCAATTTGATTTGTAACTTTAGAAAAAGCGTGCCAATTGATTATTATGTAAAAAATCTGCAATAATGTCAGTCATTCATGTAATATCTGTATTTTCAATAAGCCATTTTGTCATTTCGAATGACAGATTTGCAGTTTTATGTTTGATTTTCACTAAATGGATTTGTTGAAAATATATTTAGTGGTATATTTAAATTTGATGAAATTGATATCTTTAAATATTGTTTTTTTATTTGTTGTCTTGATAGTTGCCGAGCCATTCATCGGGCCCGGCTTCGATAGCATTTTTCTGTATGCCTCGACTGAAAACCTGACTGCCGGGGAAAAAGAACCAGAGAAAACGGATGAATCCGTCAGCGCTTCCATCATCGAAAAGCAGAATATATTGTTCATCGGCTTGTTTGCCGTGCTTGTAATGGCTTTGGCACTCGCGCTTATCCTGCACAGAATGAACACCCGAAACAAAGAAATAAACAGGTTGGTAATAGATAAAAACCACGAAATCGAAAAAAAGAATTCGGAATTGGAAACTCAAAGGCAGCAGCTCGAACAGTCGTTCAAAGACATGAAGCTGCTCAACGACATAGCCCGTGCAATTACCTCGAACCTGCTGGCCGAAGCAATAATCGATACAGTTTACGAAAACGTCAGCGCACTGATGAAATCTACCGTATTCGGTATTGGTATTTTTAATGCCAAACTAAACAGGCTCGACTTTTTCGGGGCTTACGAAAACGGCGTTAAGCTACCATTTTTCTATAACGAGCTGAATGATGATAACAGGCTTGCCGTATGGTGCTTCAAAAACCGCAAAGAGATTTTCATACTCGATTATTTTATTGATTACAAAAATTATATCCCTCAGATACCTATCCCCAAAGCAGGCGACAACACCCAATCCCTGCTATATGCCCCGCTTATGGTCAAAGACAAAATCATAGGGGTTATCACTGTGCAGAGTTTCAAGAAGCAGGCATATACCGAATACCATCTGGATATATTAAAAAACATTGCAAATCATACGGCTATTGCCCTCGAAAATGCAAATGCATACATGAAAATCGAGAAGCAGCACCACGACATTGAAAAATACAGCATTGAACTCGAAAAGCAAAAGGAAGAAATCCAGGCACAGGCCGATAACCTGATGAATGCAAATATGGTTATTACAGAAAAGAACAGGATACTCACCCAGTTGAACGAGGAAAAGGACAAATACCTGAACTGGATTGACCGCGAACTTACACAGGCTGCCGAATATGTCGTTTCGTTAATCCCCAACCCGATGGAAGACAAGAATATTAAAATAACATGGAAATTTGTGCCATCCACTCAATTGGGCGGCGATGCATTCGGTTATCATTACCACGATGCAGAGCACCTGAGCATATACCTGCTTGATGTTTGCGGCCACGGAATTGGCCCGGCCCTGCATTCGATATCGGTTATAAATACACTAAAATACGAAACGCTTCCATATACTGACTTCAAAAATCCTGTGGACGTGCTGAAGAACCTTAATAAAGTTTACCAGATGACCGAGCATAACGATTTGTACTTTACCCTGTGGTACGGTGTATTTAATACCCGCACCCGCGAACTGAAATATGCCGGTGCGGGCCACCCCCCTGCTTTCATTATCAACTCGCACGGAAGCGCCGGAAGCATGCTCTCGCCATCCAATATTTTCATTGGCGGGCTTTCAAATTACAAGTTCAATTCAAAAGTGCACATCGTCGATGGCCCGTCGGTATTATATGTTTATTCGGACGGAGTGTTTGAAATCAAGAAGAACAATACGCTAATCTGGGGTATCGAAGAATTATATGGTTACCTTGAAAACAGCGGCAGCCGTTCATCGGGAAACGAACTTGAATCGCTCTATCGTTATATCCAGAGTATGCAGGAAAGCGAAAAACTAAGCGATGATTTCTCGATAATGAAAATTGAGTTTAAATAAATACTGATTATTAATAAGCCAGTTTGACTTCTTTTACTCCCTGCACTTTCATTTTCAGCACCCTTTCCACGCCGCCTTTCAGGGTCATGGCAGCGCCCGGGCAGCCGGCGCATGCGCCCGAAAGCTGGACGAACACAGTGCCGTCTTCCTCCACTTTAGCCAGTTGTATCCTGCCGCCGTCGGCTTCTATATATGGCCTGATATCGCGTTCAATTACATTATTAATATTTCTGTAAAACTCATTGTCGGAATTTTCCATTTTATACCTTGCAATTTTTATCAAAAAAAATAAATTTTACCCATTATAAAAATAAGGTTTTTGCCGAATAAATAAAAATGATATTGTATATTAATAATTCTAATTGTATCAAAGACAGAAGTAAATTTTCGGGGAAAGAATGGGAAACGAAACTAACCAGGCCAAAGCTCGCAGGGAAATCCTGATAGCTGATGAAGATTCAAATTTATTGAAGCGCCTGGAAGCGATTTTGAGTAAGTTTTATATTGTTCGAACCGCAAACGATGGAAAAGCAGCTCTGGAATTAATGCAGAAAGGCATTAAACCTTCTGTAATTATTGCTTCGCAGCAATTACAAGGTATCGACGGCGGGCATTTACTTGCAGAAACCCAGAGATTCGTACCCGATTCCATGAGGATTCTTACAACATCATTCACCCAGCCGAAAGAAATTGTGCCCGCAATGAGCCAGGGCAAAGCATATATGTACCTGGCCAAGCCTGTCAACGACCTGCAATTCATTCAGTCAATACGAAACAGCGTAGATTATTACGAGAATCAGCAAAAAACGAAGGCGCTGCAGAAAAACCTTGCCGTTTCACTGACCGAACTGAAAAAACTGAAATCCGAACCTGCCATTGGCGATAATAAAGCCGAAGCCGGTACCATTAGTTTATTCGCCAGCCTGATTTCTCTGTCGGAAAGCCTCTATTTCTCGGCTCATTCTCAAAATGTAGTACATATTGTCAATACACTGGGATCGGAAATGAATCTGGCCGCGCCGAGGATAGCAGCGCTCGAGTCTGCAGCCAAACTGCACCTGATCGTATATATTGCCATGCCCGAACGTTTTAGGCTAAGGGATCCGCACGAAATCGACGAGACGGAAAATCCAGACTATTTCATTTTCTTCAGAAAACCTCTTAATGTTCTGAGGAACAACCGGGATTTTATCTCAATAGTAAAAATCATAGAAAATATTTGGGAGAGGGCAGATGGAACCGGCTTTCCGAACGGATTAGAAGCCGAAAATATTCCCATCGAATCCCAAATACTATCGCTGGCAGTTATATATGATAATATATGCTACAGGCTGCCCTACGGCAAGCTCAATGCTTTCAGGGCAGGCGAGGAAATGATACAAACACAGGTGGAAACTCACGAAAGGCACAATGAAGCATTAAAATTCATTTACAGAAATTCTGCCTGGTTTGATAAAGACCTGATGAGGATTTTTACTTTTGTTGAAAAAAATAAAACAAACAATGCTTTAGTGCCCAAAAGAGGCGACCTGAAACTAAGAAATAAAGAGTACATTGCAAAACCGACAAGCAGCACTGCCGATAGCGGTGCAAACGGCAGCGCCGGCGATGCACCTGAAACAATCGTAAAAATTGGCGACAGGAAATTTGCCGAAAAACCTATTATGATAGAAGACCTGAGGCCCGACATGGTGGTTGCCAACAACATTGTTGCAAAAAGCGGGATGCTTATAGTTCGCCAGGAACAAAAGCTCACTGAAAATTTAATTCAGAATATTCAGCAGTTATATACAAACGACCAGCTGCGCGATACGGTTTCAATATTAGTGCCATATATACCCAAAGAATAAATATTTTTTTAAATCGGCAGTATTTAATAATTTTAGCTAATTATTTTTTCAATTATGAGAAGTAATATGAAAATACTATTGTTATTAGTAATTACTGCATTTATTGCCGGATGCTCCGCTTCGCCCGACGAAGCAGCCAGGCAGGCCTGCGACTGCAAAAGGGCCGAACTCGAAATTACGCTAGCGGCCGACGAAGCAGCAAAGGTCAAGCTGGCAGAACTAGCCAGGAAATGCAGGGAAAAATTCGACGAAAAATTCGGGGATATCAAATCCGATAAGGAATTCTACGGCGCTTTTACCAAAGAATACGAAAAGTGCATCAAATCCCTCGAAAAAGAGTTCGGCATGGAAGTTAAATAATTTATTATAAACTAAGGATTTACAATTATGAAAAGAATTGTTTTATTGTTATCTGCCGCCATGATGGTAGTTTCAATAATTTCGTGCAGCAAAGAAGCTACCGGCAAAGACGCTGCCAAAGAGCTTTTCGACAGCCTGAAGGTTATCTACGAAAACGGCCTGGCCAAAGGCAAAGAAATCCCCATTAACGACGTCATTGCATGCCGCGAAAGAATGATGAAAAAGTACGAACAGCAAATGAAAAACGATGCATTCAAAAAGGAATTCGAAGAGCAAAGCGAAGTATTTAAAAAAGACTTAGAAAAGATATTACAAAAATACACGGTACCCCAGACAATTATTAACGTGCCGGCAGATTCGGGCAGGAGCACAGCCCCGCCTGTTTCAAAATAAATCCTGAAAAGACGGTTGGAAGTATTGCCTGCACGGCAACATATAATCCTGAATATTTCATAATTTATAAGTAATTATTGGGTATAGATTGGTATCAATCCAATGTATTACTCTAATATAATAACAATAATAACTAATAAGCTCTTTTGGCTTCCTAAATCAACAACTTATATATCAGCCGCAAATTGATGCCGGGTTCGGGCATTATACTTTTAATCCTCGATAGATGATTCCTGTATAGGGTATCAAATACGTTTTCCAGGTTTACGGCTATATTGTGCAGTATTCCTCCGGAAGTAAAAATATATTGTCCGTAAATACCAAAAGAGATATAACCTTTTGTCGGCTGTTCGAATTTATCTACCCTGTTTTGTTCCGAAACAAATTCCGCACTGATACCTGTTTCCAATTCAGGCCGGGAATATTTAATCCTTGCAAGCAGTTTTGCGGGCGCAATCATAGGCAAAGGGCTGCGCGAACCTGTTATTTCACCGTATGTATATGAAAAAACGTAGTCTGATGAAAATCCGGCCAGGATTTTTATCTCTGCGGCAGATTCAAATCCGGCAATAAAAGCTTTCTCCCCAGTTGCAGTATAAACAGGCAGCAGGGTGGCATAGTTAATTTTGCCCGAATTACGCTGAATGATAAAATAATCGAAATCGTTGAGAAACAAATTAAAGCTGATTTTAAACCATTCCGAGCTATAAGCCCCGAATAGCTCGTATTCCCAGCTTTGTTCCTTTTTGAGCGACGGATTGCCTGTTTCATAAGAATATGCCGCAAGGTGGGGGCCTTCGTTAAACAGTTCCTCCGCCGAAGGGTGGCGCACAGTCCTCGACAGATTGAATCCGATGGAAACAGCATCTGATACATTATTAATTACACTAAATGCCAAAGAAGGCGATAAAAACGATTTGTCTTCGATAGTCCCGATTTTTGATTCTTTCGGGTAATCATGCGGATGAATTATATCATAAGAAATCCTTAATCCTATGCGAAATTCCCAGTCTCCTGCTGCAATTTCATTGTAAGCATACAAAGCTGAATTGTAACTGACAGCTGGAGGCGAAAACACATAGCCGCCGATTTTTACATCGTTGGCAGTAAAAGTAGCACCTGCAATTAAATCCCTGGCCAGTTCTGACTCGGAAAAATTAGCCCTCAAATCGGCTGAATAATTCCACATTGAGTACTCGGCGCCTATGGCGTTTCCGGCTTCGTATTCTGTATGCCTGTAATAATTCCTGCTGAACGAAAGGCCTATGTTGTCAATTGTTTCGGTATGAATGTCTATTATTGATTTAGCATCGAAGCGCCGGCGGAACATATCAATTCTCACACCATTTGGGTGGGCACCGACAAATCCGCCGGGAATACCGTATTGCATAGAGAATTCATTAACGGAGGCGCCCCCGGCAAATGAATTATCCCTATACCCTGCACCCAGGGAATACGAATAAGATTCAATTCCGGTATTGCTCAATACTTTGCCCGGACTGCCGATATTCCCCGATTTCCTATAACTGAAATCACTTTTCACGGCGAATGTGCCCCAGGGTATTTCAGTTTTTGCTCCCCCCATCAGCCCGGAATTAGAAGTTTCGGCAAAAGCAATCCCTTCGGCGGTAATCCTAAGAGGTATTGCAGGGGGGATAATTTCTTTTATTATGTTTACCGTTCCGCCGCTGGCACCCCCTGAGCCAATAAGAGACTTTGGGCCCCTGACGACTTCGATTTTCTCTATGGTAAACGGATCGATTGCAACGGCATGGTCGGGCGATGTGCCCGAAAGGTCGTTCGTTTTTACGCCATCCTCCGAGAAATTAATTCTATTGCCCCCAAGCCCTCTAATTATTGGCCTTGAAGGCGCAGCCCCCATAGCTGTAATTGAAATCCCGGCCTCGTTTTTTAGAGTAGCTGCTATAGTCTGGCTCAGGTTTTGTTGCAATTCTCTTCCGCCAAGCGCTTTTGAATGGCCTGAGATTTCGAGGCTTCGCGAATACCCTTTATCGGCAGAAACAACCACCTGTGGGCTTATTACACTAAGCCTGCTCAGCCTGAACACAAAACATGTATGACTGCTTTGTGTAATAGTGAGCGGAGCCGATTCGGTTTTGTACCCTATACTGCTGAATTCGGCAATATAACTGCCCTGCGGCAGGCCTTCGAGGTGGATACTGCCGGTTGAATCGCTTACAAATACTGCCTCGAATCCTGATACTTTCATTCTTACCCCGCTTAACGGCCTCCCTGTTTCTGCATCAGATACAATGCCCCATGCTTCGCCGGTATTACCGGCGAAGCAAAGGCTGTAAGCAAACAGTAATAAGAATGTTGTAATTAGTATTAACCTTTGCATGTTTATTCTGCAATCACTGTGAATTTTGGTGTCCTGAAATCTACATGCCCGTTGTGCAATAAATGGATTTCAAGCTCTGACAAGCCTGCTTTCAGGCTTTTGAATGTGAGCTTCTTCCTATCGCCTGCATATTTGGCAAGTTCTAATACAGAAGCGTCGCCGACGTACCAGGAAAGCTCCTTATCGGCATCGTCGGGCATATCCGAAATATCACCGTCCTCCATGATAAATTTAATGACGAAATCCACCGAAGTGCCGGCAGGAATTTTCAGGTTGGGGGCAACAGTACTGTCAACCTTGCCTTCGAATACCTTAAGAACCATATCCTCGCCCTTTATCAGCATTATGCCGGCAGGCTCGAAATGCTCGTGTTGGTCTTCGACGGGATTTGATTCATCTTTGCAAGAAATAAATAGGACAGTTGTTAATGCTATTGTTATTAAAGACTTATGTAAAAATTTCATTTTTTTCTCCGTGATTAATTAGAAATTGAATTAGTAATCCATTATAAATATAGTATTTACACCATACTATCGAGTCAAAGCATGTAGTCCTGGGTTTTACTCCGGCTATTGTTTCAAAATCAATACTTCGAGT
>DAINRZ010000073.1:0-10852 GCA_036741575.1 Kapaibacterium sp. (SeqCode) | reverse complement strand
ACGAGGTAGCGCTTGTACTACTTTTGGGCTTATTTGGCTGGGAAACGGCGCTGATATATGTAACAACCGGTTTGACAATAGCAATTCTGGCCGGATGGGTAATTGGGCGAATAAAGCCTGAACGCTGGGTGCAGGAATGGGTTTACCAGGTGAAGGCCGGCAAAACGGGTATGAATGAAGAAAAACCCGGCATTAACGATAGAATCGATGCCGGATTTACGGCTGTGCGTGAAATTGTCTCAAAGGTCTGGGTTTATATCGTTATTGGTATTGCAGTCGGAGCTGGAGCACATGGTTATGTGCCCGCAGATTTCATGGCATCATTCATGGGAGAAGATGTATGGTACTCTGTACTGTTGTCTGTACTAATCGGAATACCGCTGTATTCCAATGCGGCAGGTATTATCCCCATAGTCCAGGTTCTATTGGAAAAAGGGGCATCTCTGGGCACTGCTCTTGCATTCATGATGTCGGTTATAGGGCTGTCGCTGCCTGAGACGATTATTCTGAAGAAAGTGCTGAAATATCCGCTTTTATTTGCGTTTGTAGGCATTGTGGGAGCTGGGATTATGATTGTAGGGTTCTTGTTTAATTTGGTGTTTTAGGGATAACTAATTATTTGTTTAATAATGAAGTGAAGAAGAATAATGAAAATTATAAGACAATATTTACCGACAGTTAGTGAATTGAAAGAATATATTATTAAAGGAGGAAACTAATTATGAAAAACCTTATGAAAACTCTGCCTTTTCTATTGTTATTACTATTTGGCAGCCTGGATGCTCAATCAAAATATGCCAACCTGGAAGTTTCATACTTCCATGCAACTATACGCTGCCAGGGCTGCCTGACTATCGAAGAATATATTAAAAATACAGTCGATACTTATTTTTTTAAAGAGGTGAAGGCTGGTACTGTTATATTCAAATCCTATGATTTTCTTAAGGCAGAAAACCAGCATTTCCAGAAAGACTACGACTTTGAAGGCCAAACGCTTATTATAAGGAAAGTTGTTGACGGTAAAGTTGTAAAATGGAAAAACCTTGATAAAATCTGGGATTATTCAAATGATTATGAGAAATTCAGCAAGTACGTGAAAAAAGAAATCGAAAAGTTATTAAAAGAATCATAATTGACAGGTGAAAACGATGAAAGTGAAAATCTTAGGCACGGGCTGCACAAAGTGCACCGCACTCGAGAAAAAAGTAAAAGAGATAGTATCCGCCAATAATATCGATGCGGAAGTTGAGAAAGTCTCGGATATCCAGGACATCATGAAATATGGCATCCTGATGACACCCGGGCTGGTTGTCGATGAAAAAGTTGTAAGTTTTGGAGTTGTACCAAAAGATAATGACATACTAAATTGGTTAAAGGAGGCACATTGAATATGAAATTAATTATATTTTTATTTTTTGCTTTTTCATTACTCATGTCCTGCGGCAAGCAGCAGCAAAATGACTCCCAGGTCAATACTAACTCAGTTCAGGCAGCGCAACACGACTCAGTTAAAGCTAAATCGGAGAGTAATTTACAGAAACCGGATGCGCAAAGGAATACCGGTGGAGCCATTGTTACATTTATCGAACTCGGCTCGGTGAACTGCATCCCCTGCAAAAAGATGCAGCCAATTATGAAGTCAATCGAGCAAAAATACGGAGAACAGGTAAAAGTAATTTTCTACGATGTGAACAAAGAGCCGGACAGAGCAGGCGAATATAAAATCCAGCTAATACCGACGCAGGTGTTTCTCGATAAAAACGGAAAAGAAATCCATCGCCACGAAGGCTATTACCCCGAAAAAGAAATCGATAAGCTGCTTCAGTCTCACGGTTTGAAAGTGAAAGCCTGATATGGATATGTTCGATTTCCTGTACGAAGCACTTTACGAAAACTTTGAATATGCAGCAATGGCATCTTTTGCATGGGGTATCCTAAGCATTGTGCTTAGCCCCTGCCATCTATCGAGTATCCCGCTGGTAATTGGCTTTATCAACTCGCAGGCAGAGGTATCGGCAAAGAAATCTTTTAGCCTGTCGTTGGTTTTCTCTGTTGGTATACTGGTGACGATAGCATTAATAGGCCTTGTAACTGCTTCTCTCGGCAGAATTATGGGTGATGTAGGCGTTGTGGGCAACTACCTTACTGCTGCAATATTCTTCTTTGTCGGCCTGTTCTTTCTCGATATAATCGACCTCTCGAGGCTTGGCCTTAAAATTAGCGGAACAAAGCACAAAGGCTATACTGCTGCGCTGATTCTTGGCTTGCTGTTCGGTATTGGGCTTGGGCCGTGTACTTTTGCTTTTATGGCTCCTGTGCTTGGCGTTGTCTTCGAATTGGCGCAAACAAACTTGGTAAATGCGGTTATTCTGATGGCAGCATTTGCTGTGGGGCATTGCTTTGTAATCGTGCTGGCTGGTACTCTTGCCGGCAAGGTGCAGCAATACCTGAACTGGTCCGGGAAAACGAAAGCTTTACTGTATATTAAAAAGGTTTGCGGTGTGCTGATAATCCTCGGCGGGTGCTATTTCATTTATATCACTATTTAGTAGCTCTAATTGGTTTAACCATAAATGCTTGACAATTAATCACTTTGTATTACTAAAAAGCAGTAAAAACTATGCCGAATATATCAAAAAGCCTTTCGTTTCTCGACAGATACCTTACTCTCTGGATATTTCTGGCAATGGCTGCCGGAGTTTTAAGTGGTTACATTAACCCAGATATTTCACTATTCTGGGAGAGCCTGAGCTCAGGAACTACTAACCTGCCGATAGCAATCGGCCTGATATTAATGATGTACCCGCCTCTGGCAAAAGTAAGATACGAAGATCTGGGAGATGTATTCCGAAATGTCAAAGTGCTGGGGCTTTCGCTGGTGCAAAACTGGATAATCGGGCCTGCGCTGATGTTTTTCCTGGCCATAATACTTTTGCCTGATTACCCCCACTATATGGCAGGTCTTATTATGATTGGCCTGGCGCGCTGCATTGCAATGGTTATTGTTTGGAACGAGCTTGCAAAAGGCGATACGGAATATGCTGCCGGACTGGTGGCATTCAATTCAATTTTCCAGGTTTTGTTTTTCTCGGTATATGCCTGGTTTTTCATTACGATACTGCCCGGCTGGTTCGGCTTGCAGGGATTTGTAGTAGATATTACGATTGCACAGATAGCCGAAAGTGTGTTCATTTATCTCGGGATACCTTTTATTGCAGGCATGTTTACAAGGTTCATTCTCATTAAGGCAAAAGATAAAAAGTGGTACCATTCTAAGTTCATTCCGGTTATCAGCCCTATAACACTGATTGCACTGCTATTCACAATATTCGTTATGTTCTCGCTGAAAGGCGAATATATCGTAAAAATACCCATGGATGTTGTAAGGATTGCCATACCGCTATTGCTATACTTTATTATTATGTTCCTCGTATCGTTTTATATGGGTAAGAAGCTGGGAGCCGACTACTCGAAGACTGCCACTCTTTCGTTCACAGCCGCCAGCAATAATTTCGAGCTTGCAATAGCCGTGGCTGTGGCTGTATTCGGTATTAATTCAGGCGAGGCGTTTGCAGCTGTAATCGGCCCGCTGGTAGAAGTTCCTGCCCTGATAGCCCTTGTAAACGTAGCTCTGTGGTTCAGGAAAAAGTATTATGACTGAGTAAACAAATCAATTGTAAGCCTCGCCTAATATATTATTTAGCAATTTTTGACAAAATGAACAATCCCGAAGCTAATTTCGGGGAATCAAACCCAAAATGTGGAATTGAAATCAGTATAATATAGATATACTTTTGGCCAGATTCTTTTCCCTTTCAATGCCCCATGAATATAATTGCGCAACTTATGAAGATTAGTTAAAGTGGCAGCCAGCGGCCGAGCCGGGCAAGGCCCAGGGCATTGCTCCCTGGTTAAATCAGCGTTTTTAGTGAAATAGAATAAAAAACACTACTCTCTCAACTGTCATTAACCGATTTTGCCATGCTTTTTTTATTGAGGGGCTAACCTGCTGATAATACCGTCTTCCTTTAATATTATTTTTAATTTTTCCCAGGGAATAAAAACTTCAGGTGCGCCGAATGAATAAGGTGCAATCTCGTATTGGTTGTACTGAAAAGTAATGCCTGTCCTGCTAAGGGTAAAATTATCATTCAGCAGGAATTTGTTGTTTTCGAACCAATAGCCTGCCGCGTCAAGGTTTTGCCTGCGGTGTATTTCGTATTGCTGCCTGAAAATCGATTCAGCCGTTTCATTCAGCTTTTTTTCGTACCCTTCGGCAAAAATATCAGCGAGATTGATTTTGCGTCCGGTTTTCAGGTCAAGGTTATAATGAATTATCAAATAATTGCCGTGTGCGCCTCCCAGATAATTATATTCATAAGCGCTTAAGCCTAAAATATAGTTTTCATTCAGCCCGACGGCAACATTATAGTCTCCCTGCCAGTTGTAGCTATATTCCCTTATTCCTTCCAAATCTTTGAAATCAGCTTTATAGCGTTTAATAAAGTCGCTGATAAGGCTTTCGGGGCTGTCGAACCGCCCGTTTTTCAAAGTTGAGTCCGCTTCAATCTTTGGGAACAGGATTACTCCCCTGATAAACTCATTTACCGAATCCTGAACGGCTTTATCCGTGAAGCTCTTCATTTGCGGGAATGTAACCGATACAACGGCACACCCTGGGTTGTCGCAATTGCCGTAGGAATCTTCCCTGTGAATGATATCGAATTGAGCCGTGCCGGGCGGATAGTGCTCTGCCAGCCTGAAGGGATAAGACCTCGACGAATCGGGGCTAATCCATGTCCCGCTAATAACACTGTCGCCCTCGAGCTTGCCGTAGAAATAACCCGTTATGTTCCACTTATAGTTTGCATCCCTGTAATTATCTTCTTCCAGGAATACCCTGCCGTTCTTTATATTGCTCCTATACGAGAACTCTATGGGTTTGCCGTATTTGTCGTAAGAATAACTGCCGGAGAGAGTGGTATCGAGCTTCATGACATAAGCAGTCACCTTTTCGCTGCCGATATTGCCGTGCATGGCTTTGTAGAAATATGCAGGCTGTTTGGCCGGTGATAATGCTGAGACCAAGAGAAGCAACGCGATAGAAATAATGATGTATCTCATTGTAATTTCAATTAATTAATAAACTACTTAATATTCGTATTATAGGAAATCTAAGCCTGGGCATAATTCACCTGCTGTTCAACACCTTCTGGTAAAGCCTGTATGTTTGCCCGGCAGTTTTAATATAAGAAAACTCCCTGCTTCTGCCCAAACCTTTGGTAATTAACTCATCCCTGTAGCCGGGCGAATCGATCAATTTAATCATTGCTTCCTTTATCGATACGATATTATAAGGATCCGTATATATAGCGCAATCGCCTGCAACTTCCGGCATACTGCTGGTATTCGAGGTAATTACGGGGCATCCCGACTGCATTGCTTCGAGTATCGGTATTCCAAAACCTTCGGCATACGAAGCGAAAACTAATCCGAAAGCTGCGCGGTACAGATTTGCAATAAGTGATTCCGGCACTTTGCGCAGGTGGATTACACTGCTTCTGATATCCAACTTATCTAACAGCAAATTGAATGACTTAAGCTCCGACTCCCTGCCCGAATCGGCCACAATTACAAATTTATATTCATTAATAAGGTGCTTGCCAATCAAAGAATACGCCTCGAGCATCCCGGCAATATTCTTGCGTTTATCCAGCCGCCCAACGAACAGGAAGTATTTATCGCCCTGAGAGATTCCCGCCTTACCGAGCTGTTCATAATCCGGCTGGCCCGAAGAATAAACTGGAGAAGCCGCCAGATAAACCACTTCGATTTTACTCTCATCTATTCCATAATAATCGATAATCGACTGTTTGGTAAAAAGTGAATTAGCAATGATTGATTCAGAATTAATAATTGAACTTGCAAACTTCTTCTCTAACCTTTTTATCGGCTTCTGCTGATTATCCCAGGGCGCGACTGTTATTGGGAACAGATCGTGAAAAGTAACAATGTTTACCCCAAAAGGAGCCACGAACCTGAAGGAATCGAAAAAATGAAACAAATCTGTTTCGCGGCTTATTCTATCCCTGAACAGCTTTCGGCGTTTAGCCTGAAAAACCAGATTGTTCAACAAACCCTTTCTTTCGGGCATTGTGGGCTTCACGTGGATATTATTATAGTCTGAAAACGCGTCCCTTGTTTTTTCGAAAAGACTGCGGCAGCAGTAAAGGGCATAAATATCATCGGGGCCGGCCAGGCTAATGTTTTTGAGCATTTCACAGGAGTAGCTTTCTATGCCGCTCCGGAAGTTCGAGAAATTCGATTCGTAGCCTACAATCATTTGTCCCCCAAAGCGGCTTCGGGTAATAAATCACTACTATCCGGGTGGTAATCCTGTTTCTCCGGCGCCTTTGCGGGGATTAGGCAATCCATCAGCTTAGCCTTCATATTCTCGTGTTTAAGCCACTCGAGCTTGTCTGCCGGGTAATCAGCAACATGCCTGTAGAAATCCTTGTCATCGAGCAGCCTGTCCCTCAGTTCGATTGCCCTGCCTATCTGAAAATGGTTATCGATTGTCGTTTCCGGAAAGAACACAGGGCCGTGGCCCGTGGATTTTGTCGTTATCATGGGTATTCCCAATACGGCAGAATCGATAACAAACCTCGACCATGTGTACCTGTAATCGAGATTAACGGCAAGGTAAGAATCTGATATAGCTCGCAGGTATTCGCCGAATACCAAATCGGGGTAAATTTTTAGAGCCGGGTCCGAAAATAAGCCGGCAGCTTTCTCCAGCATGTGGTATTTCCTAAGCGTACCGAACTCCGACAGATTGTAATAGAGCCTGCGCACCGTCCGCCGTATCTTTTGCTCGAAGCCGAAGCACTCCAGGCCCGGGTTTCGCGCAACCAAATAATCGTTGTACCTGGAAGTGAGGAACGAGCTGAGGAATGCCTTTTTTTTCCGCGCATCGAATGGTACCTTGTATTTGGCTGCGCTTTCGACGGGGTAAGGTATTCCGATAAATTCTGCCCTCGTGCCGGTCAGCGCCCTGAAGTAAGGCAGGCTGGGTTCGTTGATGACATTCACGAGGCTGCACATGGCCAGCAGTTCCCTGAGCTGCGGGTTAGGCCTTATGTAGTCCGGCGCGGCGCCTTCAATCATGGCCACAAGTTTTGTGCCCGAATTGCAATGCCCTGCCAGCCTGATCAGGTGGGCAAATTGTTTGGGCTCAGCCAGGTAATCAAGGTTGATCATCACAATATCGTACCCGGCAATACACCCCTTACCTGTTGATAGTGAATGGCTGTAATCGCCAGTAAACGCATAGCACCAGGCTTCTATTCCGTTAGACTCAGCCTTGCCGCCGGGCCTATCGGCTGCCTTCCATTTGCCGCCGTTGCCGCCAAGCAGCAAGAACCTGGGCTGGCTAAACTTAACATCATTGCTTTTAATTAGCATAGAGTAAAAAATCAAAGAATTTAATACTTTTATTTTATATTAAGTGCAAATTTACTATAAAATAAGGACTTAGAATTATCGAATTATCAAAACTTGCGGCCTGGCTGCATAAGGCCATTGTAATAATACAAGATACTTAAAATGTAGAATCTTTTTTTTTAATGGAATCAACACTCAAATACGGATAAAATCAGCCTTTTTGATGAAAAGCTTAATCATGGAAGGCAATGCTTGCCCAATATGATTGCTGATAATGGATGCCGGAATTAATAATTTTAACTTGCACAGCAACATGCATGGCTTGAGTTCCCGGCCGTCCACCTGCCGATGAGTGTCGCCCGACAGACTCCTTATTGAATAGAGATGCATGGAAAGGAAATTAGCAATGCCTGGAAAAAAGCATAGGGCACATGAAACATAAGCACTTATATATCATACAATTATAACAATAATTTGCTTTACGGCGCCAACCTGTTATTTTTGTATTTTTTTAACAATAATAATATCGGGTATTAATATGTCAAAAGACAAAGATATTAAGAAAGAACCAAAGAAGAAAGCAACAAAAACTTTGATGGAAAAAAGGCAGGAGAAAAAGGATAAGAAACTCAGCAAGGGAAAATAACACATAATTTTGATATTTATACTGTGCTATGAGCTGTTCCTAAAACTATTGTTGTTTAAACAAAAGTTAAAAGGAATCGGATTTTGAATCATTTCCCCTTTTCAAAATCTCTAATAAACCAAAAGATAAAAGGCGCCCTTTTATGGCGCCCTGCTTGTACAAATACAATTATTGAAAGCAACTTTTATTTAACTACACTTACCCTGGCGCCGAAGTCGTAGCTGTTGCCTTCGCCTTTTATGTCGTCGTCTTTCTCCATGCCGTTCATTTCAACAGGCTCAATGACCGGCAGGCCCATAAAGCTGTTACTGAGCTTGTCGAAGTGCAGCATGCCAAAGGGGTAGTAGTCGTACACCGTCAGGGAGTCGAGGTAGAATATGCCGGTTGCCGTCCTGTTTTTCATGTCGCTGAAAGTATTATGTTGTAAAAATAATGAATTTTGTTATTATTGAAAACGATCTCATCTAAAAAAACTAAATTCTATATCACAAATATAAATTGAATTATAAATTATCGGAATCCTAATATCCATTCTATATTTATTCTCATAAAATCCAATAAAATTAGTATTATAGTTATTGCTTAATTTTCTAAAATACTGTAAAAGTTCATCAGAATTATCATCTGATAATGAAAGTACCCTGTGCAATCCAAAATGTATATAATTCCTTAACTCTATACCACGAAATAAGTCATCGATTACATGAAAAGTATCCATAAAATAAAATGTCTCAACGAAAAAAATGAATTCGTCTTCAAATGTATAACACTTTATAAGGAACAAATTGCTATCTGAACAAATATAATTCTGTGAAATAGCCGATAATTCATTAAGTTTTTTTTTAAATCTGGCGTAACTAATATACCTTTTATAACTTAAAGGTATGTAATTGGAAAGTTTGACATCCTTTGCCTTTCTGTAATCTTTAAAACAAGAATCATCTAATATGCTATTGATTATTGGCGAAACTTCATCTGCGAAAACTATTAATTCTTCGATAATTTTTTTATAGTTTGGGTATTCGGTAAGAAAACTATCTATTAAAATTGTAGTTGATGAATTAAATTCTTTAATGGAAGAGGCATTATATCGCATTTCAAGATATTTATCTGATTTTGTGGCATTATTTAAACACCCTAACAGTGAAATTATTAGAATAATATTCATATTCTTCTCCTTAAAATATAACCTTAATTACCTTCATCCTCTTCTTCGTTATTATCCTTAGGTACGCTATTATTTGAATTTCCCTGATCAATGTAATTATTTTCTTCTTTAACAGGTGGTGTAGTGTTTGGTTTAAATTCTAATAATCTTACAATACCTTTCCTCGAATCATTGTTTCTTGTCATAGTTCCGTCGTAGAGTTCCACCCATTTTCCATTCTTTTTCACTTCTTTAAAACATGCGGAGGTTGGGAAAGCATAAACATTGACATTCAAGGTATTAGCTAGATTTTGAGCGAAACTCATACCATAATCAGTATTTACAGCTCCTAGCCAACAACCATATAAAGTAATTTTTGCATCCGGTGTAAAATTTTTTGCATCAATATATTGGGCTGTTCCCCAATTTATTTCTCTTAAATCGTATTCATTTAATTGCTCTTCTGCAATTTCAGGAGTAGTACCCCTTGCTACATCATCTGGATTGTCACTATCTTCTCCTCCCAAGGAAATACCATAATCACCACCATGACTAAAGACTGTCATAAACTTAATTTCACCACTTTCATAAACCGTATTTGTTGCATCGAGGAATAATCTTGTTGATGGGCAATCAGCTACTATTACTTTATCTTCATCTTTATTAAATCCATATTTTGCTGGATTATTTTCAATATCATTTTTTAAACTAATAGCACTTTTATCAATACCTTTCTGCATACCTGGGTTTGGACTTTCAATGTTTTCACCTCCTCTACCCTTGATTATAAGAAACGTTGCTAGTCCGCCGACATCAATAAAAGCTATTGGATTGTCCATGGCAAATGCAAATGATGTCCAACCAGTATACTTGCTATACAACGGGTCAATACTATAAAACCTCACCGTTCTGGGGTCATACATCCTGGCGCCGAAGTCGTAGCTGTTGCCTGTGCCCTTTATGTCGTCGTCTTTCTCCATGCCGTTCATTTCAACAGGCTCAATGACCGGCAGGCCCATAAAGCTGTTACTGAGCTTGTCGAAGTGCAGCATGCCATAGGGGTAGTAATCGTAAATTGTCAAAGAATCCAAGTAAAAGATACCCGAAGTATTTCTTAATTTTAGATCACTAAAAGTAAGCCTTACATTATCAAGGTGATCTTTAAACTCATAGAATTTTTGACGCAACTCCCGTAAAAACATTGTTGTATCCGGCTCAGAAATATCGTGAATCTGGTAACGCTTCGGCGTCACCTTGCCGAACCTGTCGTGGCCCTGCGCCCCGTAAATCTGCCATGAAAAAACCTACATCATGGTTACAAATATAAGAAATAGCAAATATTTTTGTATTTATATTTGGATATACAAGTTTTAATTTTGTATATTTGCATAAATATATTTTAACAATATTATATTTTGTTATTCGTTATATGATATATGATATATTTGGCACTTGTAGAGACGCACGGCGTGCGTCTCAGGGAGGAATAACAGAGATATGATTGACAAGGTTGTTGAAATTCGTAGAGACTGGCCTCAGGCCTGTTCCGCACGGCGTGCGTCTCGCGGAATAAATTGTCTGAACCATGATTTACAGGATTTTAGGATTGAAGGATG